>JBNMKP010000239.1:0-2923 GCA_050874405.1 bacterium | reverse complement strand
TCGGCTGTTCCATTACCATCATATACCGTGATTTTACCACCATCTGCTGATTCATAAAACACTGGAGCACCTTTATGGTATTGGGTTCCAGCAAATTCATATCCCATCTTTTTGAAATCATCTTTTGATGGTTCAGCGCCAAGTCCTACTGGGCTTTTTTCTAATAAACCTTTTGCAGCTTTACTTGGACGAGGTTCATTCAAAAAGCCCTCAATATCACCTGCAGTAACTTGTTTTGTTGCATTTCCACCAATGTTAGTCATTTTAAGAGGACTACGTTTTGTCAAAAGTTCCAAATCTCCACCAGCACTTAATTTAGCTGAATTTTTAGCACCTAATAATGCTTGTAAATCTCCGATTTTCATATAGAAAACTCCTTTCAATTAATATACTCTCGTGAATTTAACACTTCACTTATATGTATATAAAAACATTTTGCCAAGCAGGATTTCAGAATTTTAAGAATTTATAATAGTAAAAAGCTATAATATAGCATTTACAACTGATTTGAGGATTACATAACTTTACATATAATACTTATGGGTACTATAAATTGAGTATAAAGGACTTTAAATTGTAATTATGGGCATAAAAAAAAACTTGGCAAAAAGATTAAACGAATGAGAATTGAAAAAGGTTACACTCAAGAACAACTTTCTGAGTTGATTGACATTTCTCAAAAAGCTCTTAGCAGCATTGAAACAGGGGAAAATTTTGTTAAAGCCAAAACGCTAGACAAAATTCTGAAAACTTTTGATATTACAGCAGAAGAACTTTTGCAACTAACCAATTGAAAGATTCTGCCGAGTTGTTAGAAATGCTTAACAAAAACATTGAAAAACTTGAAAATATGCCTGAAAAATTAGAAATTATTTATAATTTAACCCAGAGTTTGAGTCGAAAATAAGCAATAAAAAAAGTAATATCTAAATTGATATTACTTTTTATTATTTGTTGTAATCTTATTAAATATTATTTATTCAATATCAAGATTATCTGTAGCTTGAAGCTGTTTTTTCTTGATGTTGTGCATTACAGCATCAACCAATAACTCATAAGATTTCATTTTCTCAATATTTGGAAATTCTTCTTTGAGTTGAGCTCTGACCATTGCTTCTAGCTCTTGTTCGTCAGAAAGTGCTTTTAGATTATCCACACCACTTATGTTTTCTAAATAATCTGTGGTGCTTTTGTCTAATTTGTTCTTATTTGAAAAAGTGAGCCAACGTAGTTTTGGGCTAACATTTTCTTTTAACTGTTTTACTAATTTTAAATTTTTAATTCGGTCAAACATACGCTACCTCTTAGCTTTTTACCTTTTGTACTTTTTTAAAGTTACCTAAAAATAATAATTGACTTTTTTAATATCTTTCTTTACAAATTGTAACACATTTTATAAAAAAGTCTATTAAATTTTGCTAAAATCGGTCAAATGGTCGTATTTATTTTTCAACAATGTAAGAAGTGCGATTCTGTTATTCTTAACATTTTCGTCTTTGTCCATAACAAGAACATCGTTAAAGAATTGTGTTACAGCCGGATTAAGGTCTTCCAATTCTGATAAATACTTCTTGTAATCAACATCTGCTTTGACATTCAAAACTTTGTTATATAAAGTTTTTTCAATTGGTTCAACGAAGAATTTTTCATCAATTTTATCAGCTTTTGCATCTTTCAAAATTCTGATAACTCTGTTTGCATTTTCTACTAGTTGAGGCATATCTAAGTTAGAAACGATTTCAACTCTTTCAACAAAATCTGCCAAATCAACAAGCGGATTTTTCATAGAACATGCTTCTAAGATATTTTTATTATATTTTTCTGACAAGAAAATAATCATTCTTTGTACGAAGAACTCATTTACTTCGTCTGCACAATCTCTTTGAACAGGAAGAAGTTTAAGAGCTTGTTTGATGTATTTGTCAATATCTAATTTCAAATTAGCATCTAAAATTGTTTTGATAACACCAAGAGCTGCACGTCTTACGCCTAGTGGGTCAGAAGAACCGGTAGGCTTTTTACCTGCGGCAAATACTGCACAAACTGTATCAATTTTATCAGCGATACCAACGATTTGACCCTCAATTCCTTTAGCTGTTTCACTTTCGGCATTTAGAGGAAAGTAGTGTTCTTTGATACCTTGAACAACTTTGCTATCTTCTCCTGAAACTCTAGCATAATCAGCACCGATAAATCCTTGAAGTTCAGTAAATTCAAATACAAGGTTTGTAGTTAAATCTGCTTTACATAACAACGCTGTTCTTTCAACGTCTTTTGATTCAACATTCAAATCACTAGCAATATCTTTTGACAACTCAATAAGTCTTTGAGTTTTGTCATACATTGTACCCATTCCTTTTTGGAAAGTTACACCTTTCAATGCTTCAACATAATCAACTAAAGGCTTTTTAGTATCTTCATTAAAGAAAAATACAGCATCATCAAGTCTTGCTTTGATTACTCTAACGTTACCGGCTTTGATGTTCTTGAATCCATCTCCGATGTAGTTTGTCATAGTGATGAATTTGTTAATCAATTTGCCATCTTTGTGAAGAGCAAAATATCTTTGGTGAACAGCCATTACTGTAACAACCAATTCTTCCGGAAGTTTCAAATATTCTGTTGAAAATTCGCAAACTGCAGGAACTGGATATTCTGTAATAAATGTAACTTCTTCTAACAAATCATCAGTGTAATATGGCTCTGCGCCAAGCTTTGCAGCTTCTTCTTTTGCTCTTTCGATGATTAATTGTTTTCTTTCGTCTTGATTTACAATTACGTTGTGTTTACGAAGAATTTGTTGTAAAATAATAAATGTAAGTATTTTGTCACAAGAAAAGTGACTTTATTATTAGGAGGAAAATGTAATGGCAACAAATCCAATACAAAAAAAGACAAGAAATTCTTTTATGCTAGGTATGTT
>JBNMKP010000238.1:0-2949 GCA_050874405.1 bacterium | reverse complement strand
ATTGTAGTTGATAGGTAAACTGATTTAACAAAGGTACCTTTTGCAGAAGCTGGTTTAGCTTTGATGATAGCATCAGCTAATGTTGCATAGTTTTTGATTAAATCATCTTCAGCAAATTGAATTTTACCGATAGGGCAGTGAATCATACCTTGTTTATCAGCTCTGTATTCAACTTTACCTGCTTTGGCATCTTTAACAGCTTTAGCTACGTCCATTGTAACTGTTCCTGTTTTAGGGTTTGGCATTAAACCTTTAGGTCCTAATACTCTACCTAATTTACCAAGCATACCCATACAATCAGGTGTTGCAATCAATGTATCGAACTCAAACCAACCGCCTGCGATTTTATCGATAATTTCTTCAGCACCAGCAAAATCAGCACCTGCTTCAGTTGCTTCAGTTGCTTTAGCACCTTTAGCGATAACGCAAACTTTAACTTCTTTACCAAGACCAGCAGGTAAAACTACTGTTGATCTGATTTGTTGGTCTGCTTGACGAACATCAATACCTAAACGCATGTGGCATTCAACTGTTTCGTTAAATTTAGAAACTTCGTTTGAAATTTCTTTTAGTTTTTTTATTGCATCAACTGCTGTAGATGGTTGTGTAAACCCTTCCAGCATTTCTTGCATTTTCTTTTGTTTTTTAGTTAATTTTGCCATTTTATAATTTCCTTTCGTGGTAATAGCGGACTTTCGTCCTTCCATCTAATTAGTCTTCTTTTACTGTAACACCCATTGCTCTACAAGAACCAGCAATCATTTTAACAGCTGCGTCCATTGTTGTAGCATTTAAATCGTCCATTTTAATTTTAGCGATTTCTTCTAATTGAGCTCTAGTGATTTCAGCAACTTTATCCTTGTTAGGAACTGATGATCCTTTTGGAATATTTAATGCTTTTTTAATCAATACAGGAGCTGGAGGTGATTTGATAACAAATGTGAAGCTTCTGTCTTCATAAACATCAATGATAACCGGAATGATGTAACCAGCTTTATCTTGAGTTTTAGCATTGAATTGCTTACAGAAATCCATGATGTTAACACCATGTTGACCTAATGCAGGCCCAACCGGTGGTGATGGGTTTGCTTTACCTGCTTCGATTTGAAGCTTGATTTTTCCTACTACTTTTTTTGCCATGATTTTCTCCTTTTGTGGTAATAACGGTTCTTTACCGGCTAAGTAAAGGATCCTTCCACATTATTTGTACTATCGTTTGATTATTATAATTTGTTGATTTGTTTGTATTCCAATTCAACAGGCGTTTCACGACCGAAGATTGAAACATTTGCTCTAAGTTTAGATTTATCAGGGTAAACTTCAATAATATCTGCATCAAAGTCTGCAAATGGTCCTGAAATAATTCTAACTTTATCGCCGGCTTTAACATCAAGTTCAACTTTTTCAACTTGTGAAGATGATCTGTGTAAGATACGTTTGATTTCGCTTTCTTTAACCGGAATAGGTTTTTTAACAGATCCAACAAATTTTGTAACACCAGATGTGTGTCTAACTACGTACCAGCTATCTTCGTCCATAATCATTTCAACTAATACATAGCCCGGAAATACTTTTTCTTCTTTTTCTTGTTTCTTTCCGCCCTTCATTTGAACAACTGTTTTTTGAGGTACTTCAATTCTAAAAATTTTGTCACCCATGTTCATGTATTCAATACGTTTTTCTAAGTTAACTTTAACTTTATTTTCGTATCCAGAATATGTGTGAACAATGTACCATCTTTTTTGATTTTTCTTAGATTCTTTAGCTTCAACTTCAGCTTGAGCCTCTGCTTGTTCAGCTAAAACATCTTCGTTCAATTGTTCTTCCATTGTTTTTTCTTCTTTAGTCATAAGCCACCTTTATTATTTTGGTTATTTATTACTTATTAATAAAACCAAGTAAATACTTGAATATAAGGTCCATTAAATAAATTGCAACAGTGAATACAAATACAATAACAATTACAGACAATGTTTCAAATATAACCTGTTTTTTTTCAGGCCAGCTAACTTTACTCCATTCGGCTTTTACACCTTTGAAATATGTCTTTATAGCTTCAACTGTTTCGTTCATTTTTTCTTCCTTTGTTTTAAAGTTTAAAATCGCGCCCTGAAGGACTCGAACCCTCGACATCCGGTTTTGGAGACCGACGTTCTACCAACTGAACTAAGGACGCATATTAAAGTGGTTAAATAGTTTTAACCACTTTATAAAAATTCTACTTAGTTTCTTTGTGGTTAGTGTGTTTTTGACATCTTGGGCAGTATTTGTTTAATTCTAATCTTTCCTTGATGTTCTTTTTGTTTTTTGTTGTTGTGTAGTTTCTTTCTTTACATTCTTCGCAAGCTAGAACTACCATTCTGTCATTTTTTCCTTTGATACCCATTGTTTTTATTTCCTTTATTTTATTAACTTGTCTCCTATTTAAAATAGAATGTGAAGATTACACATTCTATCTATTTCGGCTTATAATTTTATGATATATCAAACAAAAAATTTTGCAAACTAATTGTAAACAAATACTACGTTTTTGACAATTAAAAACATCTGCCAAATGACAGATGTTTTTAAAATTTAAGCTTATATTTTTTTTATAAAATTATCTTCTCATTGTTTGAGTTGGTTGTTGAGCTTGTGCAGAATATCTGTTTGTTGAATCAGATTTCATTTGTTCCATATAGATTTGACAATCCTTAACACCTTTTTGTAATTGAGTTAAGTTTCCTTCAAGACTAGTAAGAACTCGTTCTGCATAAACTTCAGCGCCTTCTTTAACTTTTTGAGCATCTTCTCTTGCTTGAAGTCTGATGTTTTCTGCATCTTGAAGTGCGATATGTTTAATTTTTTCACAATCTTCAACGACCTCGTTTTTAATTCTGATACCTTCACGTTCAATAGCTTTCAATTGATCAGATTCAGAAAGAATTCTGTCTGCTTCATTTCTAGCAT
>JBNMKP010000237.1:0-2963 GCA_050874405.1 bacterium | reverse complement strand
TCAAGTTATCGCATTTTATGCTATTATAAAAGTATGAATTTTGAAGAAAAAACGCTGGACTCAAAAGTTGTATATGACGGAAAAGTTATGACTGTTATTAGAGATGATGTCGAAGTTTCTGATGGTCATAAATCGTTTAGAGAAGTTGTTTTACATTCCGGTGGTGTTGTTATTGCCGCAATGAAAGATGATGAAACCATTCTCCTTGTAAAACAATACAGATACCCGTTAAAACATGTGAATATTGAGCTTCCTGCAGGAAAACTTGAAAAAGGTGAAAACCCAGATTTTGCTGCCAAACGTGAACTAGAAGAAGAAACAGGTTATCAAGCCAAAAACTGGAAATCTTTAGGTTACATAAATACAACCCCGGGGATTTGGACGGAAGAATTATATTTGTATTTGGCTAAGGGTTTAGAATTTGTTGGTGACCACCCAGATGTTGGCGAAATTTTAAAATGTAGTGAGTATAAGTTGAAAGATGTTATGCAGATGATTAATGCCGGCAAAATTAATGATGCCAAAACAATTTGTACTCTGTTTAGAGCATTTATGAAAGTTTAAAATTATAATAAAAAGAGGGCTTATTTTATGATAAAAATGATTGCAACAGATATAGACGGAACAATTGTTAAATGGGGTTCAGAGATTAGTCCTGCTGTGAAAAACTGTATAAATGAAGTGCAAAAAAACGGGGTAAAGGTTGTTCTTGTCACAGGTAGAATGCACTGTTCAACTGTTCAAGTCGCAAAACTCTTAAATCTTCAAACTCCTATTATTTCTTATCAAGGAGGTTTAATAAAAGATTTTAATGGTAAAACTCTTTATGAAAATAATTTGCCATCAAATTATGCTAAAGAAATTATCAAATGGGGTAGAAAAAATCATATTCATTTGAATTTGTACCTAGATGACAAATTATATGTTGAAGAAGACAATGATATTGTAAAATATTATACCGATGGAAAATTTATTGATTATACAGTTTGTTCATTTGATGATTTAAAAATCGAAAATGTGAATAAAATTCTTGCAATTGATTTGCAAAATCCGGACAAAGTTACCGGTTGGGTAAAAGAATTAAAAGAAAAATATCCTGATTTGTATATAGTAAAATCAACTCCATTTTTCTGTGAAATTGGCTCAGGTAAAGCAAAGAAATCTCTTGGAGTTAAATTTTTATCTGAAATGTGGAATATTGAACCGGAAGATGTTTTGACAATTGGTGACCAAAATAACGATATTGATTTAGTTAAATGTGGTGGAATTGGTGTTGCTATGGGAAATGCAACTCCGGAATTGAAGGCTTGTGCTGATTATATTACTGATACCGTTGAAAATGACGGGTTTGCAAAAGCTGTTGAAAAATTTGTGCAAAACGAAGTAAAAATAAACTAATCAGTTATTGACAAAAAATTTCACTTGTAATAATATAAACTCAACTTATAAAAAGGAAAAGATATATTTATGCAATTTAACACTAATATGATGATGCAAATGATGATGATGCAAAGCCTAGAAACAGGTGGTCATTGTTGTACATTTCGAATGTGTTAATTAAAAGATAAGCAACAAGTTTTAAAGCCACCTGATAAGGGTGGCTTTTTTAGTATGTAGATTTTGAAATAGTAAAAGGATTTTAAATAAATGATAAAAAGTATTGATAATGTAAAGCAAAATAACAATTCGCAAATTTTAATTAACCAGAATAAAAAACAACAACCAATATTTAAAGGTGGGGCAGGGATTAAGTTTTTAGATTCTTTTGTCAAATCTCAAGAAAATCTTTCAGTAACAAGATTTGTACAAGATACTACAACAAATTGGTTTCCAAAGGCGGCACTATCACGTAGTAAAGCTGATTTTTGGGAATTTTCATTTTTAGAATTCTTAGAATCCGGATTATTTTATTTTGCAGCTCCATTACTTGGAGAACATTTATACCGTAATAAATTGTTCAAAAAAATCCAACCAAAAAATTTGAAACAAGATATTTCAAATAATTTGCCAAAAAGCCTTGAAGAAATTAAAAAATCAAATCTCGATAAAAATCTGAAAAAACAATTGATTTCTACAAAAGGCGGTATTGTATTGGCTTGTTTAGCTGTTCCTACTTTAGAATATGCATTGAGTTTTGCTAAAAATTTATTCACTCTAAAAGTTTTCAAAATTAGTGATTTTAATAATGTTGCAAATTTGAGTAAAGACCAAAAAGAAGATTCAAAACAACAACAAAAAGTTGAAAAACATGCAAAAAAGGAAATCATTAAAGCAGGAGTTTTATCAGTTGCGGGGGTAGGTGCAGGTTTGGCTCTAGCTGCAAAAGGTCATAATTCAAATTCTGCTTTAAAATTCTCAGAAATATTGCTTGAACCCGGGGTGCATATTTCAAAATTGCTTCACAAAGCAGGAATAAAATCTCCTAAAACGGATAAATTTTTAGCAGATTATTTGAAGTTAGATTTTGTTAATAATAACGGTAAATTAGCTCTTAGCAAAGGACAACTTGCAGTAACTTGTATTACCGGACTATTTGGTTATTCAGATGCCGCAAAAGATAGGGGCAAACTTGATTTTTATGAAGTTTGGACAAGAGTGCCACTCGTTGTTTTATATACAATCTTTGGTTCATCATTCCTTGATGGCGGTTTCAAAAAACTTTTACTTAAACATGGCAAATGCAAAGATTTGTTGAACAAGGATAAAAACGGCATTATTAATGTTCCGACAAGAAATGAACTTCCTAAAATTGCTGAAAAATTAGCCACACAAAACAACACAACTAAAAATGTTGAACTTACAAAACTAATTAAGCAAAAAGCACTTATTACAGGAGTTCCATATTTGTTCAGTTTAGTAGCAATGGGCTTTACACTTACTGCTGTAACAAGAATTTGGACACAATTCAGATATAACCATTTGCAAAAAAGTGCAAAAAATAATAACCCTCAACCACAACAAAC
>JBNMKP010000236.1:0-2977 GCA_050874405.1 bacterium | reverse complement strand
TCTTTAGTGAAGACTTTACCTAATTTATACAAGTTTTCAACAATATAGTCTGCACTATAGCGAGATGTATGAGGCTTATCGCCTGTGTTTGCGATAATTCTAAAGTTGTTTTCAGCACCAATTGAAGAAATAATTGTATTTTTTGCATTGTTGAATGCTTCTTTTGAAATCTTTTTATTTCCGGATTTAATTTCTGTTTCTAAGATATTTGCTGTTTTTTCAATTTCTTCATCGTTTAAGATTACCCATTTGCCGTTGTCGTTAGGATTTAGAACTTCATAGTTTTTAAGAGTTTCTCTCAAGTATTCTTTTAATGGATTGATTGAAGAATCTGTTTTAGATGCTTTTAGTTTGGCATCATAAATTTTTCCGTGTAAATCAAGAGTTTCTGAATCTGCAAAGATTGAACTAGCTTTGATATCGTTATCAACAAGGTTGTATGCCTTGTTGATTCCTGCAGCTAAAACCAAACCTGCTAAAGAACCATAAGCACCAACTAATGAGTGGTTAACTGTACCAGTACCCTCACGTCTTGCAGTTTCCATGCCGGCATCTGTTCCTCGGCTAAAGTCTGTAATGGTTCTTGGTAAAACCATACAGCCAAGGTCAACTGCACAAGCCCCCCAAGCTTGGTTTGTATCCAAAAATCTTAGAGCCATATCAACTCCACCTGTGAAGTTTGGGTTTTGTTTTTTTATTTTGTTGTTTGTGAATCCTGCGGGTATTTGTTTTAATCCGACGTTTTGTTCAATTTTCATATTCTACGATTTGCCTTTGCTTTGTTAATTTTAACCTAGAAATGCTTTAAAAGCTTTGGTATTATCTTTCATTAAGTTTTGGGTAAAAGAGGTGGTTGTTCCTACTGGAGAACTTTGAGCTGGTGTATTTATAGCTTGTTCTTTTTGCATTTTTTCTTTTTTGTTTGTTTGGGTTCTTGTATAAAGAGGAATGAAAATACCAAGTGACAATAATGAGAATGCTAAGTTTCCTGCTTGGCAAATGGCTCTAAGGTTTTTGGCTTTTGTCCTTAATGCCTCATTGCTAATAGCACTTAATTCCTCGGTTGATTTCATTTTGGTATGTTTAGCCCAATTCCAGAATTTTTTCATTATATTATCATTTGGATTGGCATCTTTTAATCTGTTGATTAATTTAATTCCATCTTTGTTATGTTTTTCCAAGAATGTTGCAATTCCTTTTGCTGCATAATCCCCTAGGAAATAGAAGCTTGAGAATGTTGCAATATCTCGGATTGTATTTTCGTGTAATTCGTTTTTATCTTCGGCTGCTGCTAAACGGCTTGAGAATGTTGCAGCTGAAATAATTCTTGCTTGATCCATTGTCGGGAAGATGTTTTTGAATTGGAACATTTTCAAACTTGGTCTATCCATAAGCATTGATAATGCCGCAACTCCCCACATCAATGGAACATCAATGAATTTTCTCGCTGTTAATTGTTTTTTCTCTTCCGGTGTTAAAATTCTTTCTTTGTCATCGTTGTAGATTGGAGCACCTTTTTTACCTGACAACTTGTGGGTAATCCATCTGTTAATAGGTTGAGCTGCAACTGCAAGAGGAATAATCATTCCTAAACCGGCAATACTCTTAGCGTTAACTAAATGTTTTGCTTTTGATAAGTATTTTACGAAGTTTCCTTCATTTGCAGTAATGTTTGCGTTTGGAGTAAGAATTCCTTCTTTTGATGCTCCATGTAAAACATCTCCAACGCTGTCACATAAATGACCTAATGAACTAGAGAAGAATCCGGAATCCTTTGAGAATTTGATGTTTTCTGCAATACCGGATTTTCTAACTAAGTATTTGTACATTTCAGTCGTATAACCTTTTTCAGGTTTTTCACTGACAATGTTTTTAGCCATTTTTCTTAAATGGTTAGTATATTCTTCATCGTTAGCAAAGATTTCTTTGAACTTTTTCAAACCACCTTTGCCGATATCACCATCTACACCCTCAATGTCATCAAACATTGATTTTAATGTAGAAAATACTCTATCTTCTTTAGATGCACCTTGAGCATTTTTGTAATATTTGCTTACGCAGTTGATTGTATCTCCGTTAGCCCAAGATCTTGTAAGATTTGATTTATTGAAAGCCCCCATGATAGGTCTGTTCAAAAGTTTTGCAGCACCCATTACGATGAAACTTGGAATCATACAGTTGATAAGTAGTCCTGAACCCTCTCTTCTAAAGGCTTCAAAACCTCCCATGATGTTTAATTTTCTTTCGTGGGTTTCATTACCGTTTTCGTCTTTTTTCTTAGAACCAATAAATGTTTCAAAGAATGTTCTAGGTAAAATTGCAGTAGACAAGTCCAAAACGGCAACGTTAATCATCGGACTTTCTTCACACTTTTGAATTCCTTTAAGTGCAAGACTTCCAAGTCCTGTGAAACTGGTTTGACACTTGTTCTTTTGACTGACATATTTCGGGGTTCTATTATTTTTTACACTACCTAATTCAACTTTATTAATCATAATAATATTTTCTAACTAAATACACTTGCTATTTGTCTGCCGAATGTTCCTACATTATAACCAAGACACATGTATATGAAAAGTCCTGAATTTTAAAAATTGCCCCCATGTGTTCAAATGTAAAATTAATGTAAAGATGAAATTTTGCATAATTTTATAAAAATAGAACACTTTTTGTTGATTTTTTAATAAAAATGTCTAAAATACACTCAATTCTGAATAAAAATTTGCAAAATGCTTAATTTTTTAGTTAAAAATTTTTTGTAAAATTTTGTTAAGTTTTTGAAAATATCTTCATTTTTAATTCATAATCGTAAAGTTAATATGTAGATTTTAATTTTTTCATGACAAAATTGTTATGAACGGAAATAATAAAATACATTTTTTATTGTATATTTTTTAACTTCCTTTATAGTATTAATATATTGAGAGAGTAGTAAAAGAAAATTTGAGAATGAATAGAATGAGAGAAAGAGATAATA
>JBNMKP010000235.1:0-2982 GCA_050874405.1 bacterium | reverse complement strand
GGTTTGTGCAAATACCATAGACCATCGTTCTTAAAAAAACATTTTGAAAAACAACTTACTCTTTTTTAATATCTATTTATAAATAAATTTACCAATTTGAACAGTTGTTACATACATAATTTCGCTAGAGCCGCTACCACGCCCCGTAGTGCCAAGATCTTTTGTAGAAAGGCTTGTATAATACGAAATAGGTTGAGAACCCTCAGAATTTTTAAAATTCACATCAACAAGTTCTCCGCCAATTTTAACCTCATTAAACTTTTTCAATTTCAATAATGCCGCTAAAATATTTTGATTTGCAGGGATTATATGAATTTGCGAAATATGAGATTGAATATAATCACTTTGTAAAGGAATAAAAGAATTCCAGCGCCAATATATATTTCTCATTCCCGAAAAGTGATCTTTATCATCATAAGCATCAAGATATTTTTTGAAAAACTTCGGTTCAGATATCGTTTTACCCCAAGTTAGTCCTAAGTTATAAGCGGCAACGCTATCAAAATACTTTCCGACATAAATATCATTATTACGAAATATCACACGACCGGAAATTTCGTAATGGGCTTGCGGAATAAGTTGAGCAGATGAATCATTCTTTATTAAAGAGTTGTATTTAAATGACTTTCCTCGCTGCACGGACGGAGAATAAGCCTCCATAATCGGTTCTTGTAAAATAGAAATTGATTTATTGCTAAGATTTGTCGGAACGGCAACACCAAATTTCAACCAGTAAAAAATCCAACCTCTAAATAAAATCATCAATAAAATTACAAGTCCTATCGAAATTTTTTCAATATTTAAATTGTGCTTTAAAATATCTCTATGTAATTTTGCATCAATTTCAGCCGTTGTTTTATCGTTGAAAATTTCACTCATATACTTATTTTAGCATAATTTGACTCTAATGTAATATGAATTGATTATTACATTTTGTTAACAATTACAAAAGTTTTTTAAAGTTTTCACTCTAATATGTCGATAACATTTCTGTAATCAGAAATCTATGGAGTAAAAACTAATGCTAAAGAAGATAACAACACCATCAAATAACAGATGTGAAAGTGTTGAACTAATATTAAGAGGAGCAAAAAAACGCCGAACTTTGGCGTATGCTAATGCTGCAATGATAAACTCAGATGCAGGTATGAAAGCGAATTTAGTCGCTGTGAAGTAATTAGAACCGAACAACTCGGTCAAAAGATGAAATAAGAATAGAGAGTATTAATAAAGCCGGAATGCACAAATGCCTCCGGCATTTTTATTGCACAATTACAGAAATAAACTTTGAAACATAAAAGTATAGATTGCTCAGAATGGAACGACTTTAAAAAGAATTTGTGAAATTTTATCTCAAAAACTGGTGAAAGTTCTGTAAGCAATAACCTAACAAATAAATTACACAGAAAAGCAATAAAATTTGAAAGAAATATTAGATTTTTGAGCGAGCATATTAAATTTGTAAGGAATAAAAGCTAATTTCAGGTAGGCAGACTATCTAGAATAAACTTACCGATTTTACCCTCTCTAAAATCTCTCAAAATATAAACCGAAGTTCTTTCTCTATCTGTTGAACCACCTGTTAAAAGCCAATTACGAGTTAGGGAAATATTATCAATATTCAACTCCAAATCCTGTGGCAATTTATAAAAATCTCGGAATTGTTGTGCTTGATCACAATCCAAAATATCCAAAAGCTCTTGAGCAACGATTTCATTAGAATACGCATTCTCCGATACCGAATTCACAAATGCCAATTTCTTAGCTCGTTCTTGGTCTTCTTGCTTCATTGGTATAATCCCTGGGGTATCAAGCAATTCCAATTGAGGATTAATTCGAACCCATTGTTGTTGACGAGTTACACCAGCTTTTGCACCAATTTTCGTCTTTGAAGAACGGGTTAACTTATTAATAATACTTGATTTCCCAACATTTGGCAAACCAACGACCATAATTCTTGCGGGGCGACGTAACAACCCTTTTGCCATCAAGGCTTGAATTCTTGGCTCTGATAATTCAATAGCTTTTTTGACAATAATATTTATATCTTTGTTATTCTTTGCTTCTGTAGCAATAACAGAAATTTTATTTTCATTTTTTAAATAATCCAAAAATGGTTTTAACTCATTTTTATCAACCAAATCAGATTTATTAACCAACAAAAATCGAGGCTTTCCATTTAGAAGCCCCGATATATTGTCATAATTACTTGATAATGGTAATCTCGCATCAATAACTTCAATC
Organism: bacterium; assembly: GCA_050874405.1. Lineage (GTDB taxonomy): Bacteria > Cyanobacteriota > Vampirovibrionia > Gastranaerophilales > Gastranaerophilaceae > Zag111. Next base: position 738 of record JBNMKP010000235.1, on the reverse strand, counting down.
ATGGCATCCACTAAAGAAAGCTGTTCTTTCAGCTTTTTCTCAGCTTTTGCAATATGTCCCGGATACCAGTGAATATGAGTCTTATCTTTTTTCAATTTTTTCCTTAATACGAGTTGCTTTACCTGAACGTTCTCTTAAGTAGTATAATTTAGCACGTTTAACGTCACCACGTCTAAGAACATTAATTTTGTCAATTCTTGGTGAGTTGATTAAGAATACACGTTCAACACCAACACCTTGGAACACTTTTCTTACTGTAATAGTTTTGTTAAGACCTGCACCATGCATTTTAATAATTGTACCTTCAAATGCTTGGATTCTTTCTTTGTTACCTTCAATAATTTTAACAAAAACTTTTACTGTATCGCCGGCATTAAGACTAGGAATGTCTTTGCCTAAATAATTTTTTTCTAATTCATCAATAATAGGGTGATTCATTTTTGCTTTCCTTTATATTTCTAATCCATTACTTTAGTTAAAATGTAATTCCTTTATCGGTGTTTAATGACTTTTTCCACACAAAAGTCCACCGACGCACGTTCGTACATTAAATCGTATAATAAATATACTATTTTTGCAAGTGATGAACTCCTTTAATGTTAATAACTGTTACACACAAATAACAAACATAAGCTTGCGATTTTCTTTTTTCTTGTTAAATTGGATTTATGGGACAAGATTATAAAAAATTATTAAATAAAAAGAAGAAAAAATATTGTGACGTCAAAACAATGGGAG
>JBNMKP010000234.1:0-2995 GCA_050874405.1 bacterium | reverse complement strand
TGAAGAGCATCAATCATTCTAAGGTGAGATGCTGTTGTATATTTTTTGTTTTTGTAAATAAACCTGATTTTTGATAATCCGTTTTCTGTTGAAATAAATTCAAGTTTGCAATTTCTATCACCGTGTTTTGTTTGAACTTGAACATCAATAGACAATTTATCTGTTTCTCTATCAGTGTTTGCACCAAGTTTATTTAGTGTATATCTGATTGGTGGGAAATTCTTGATAATGTGGCAAATTGAATAAATCGGATATAACAAAAGAATCATTGTTTCTTTTGAATTTAATTTTGCATTAACAAGACTTAACCCAAACACTGCAAGAGTTGCTAATGCACTGAATATTACAACATTACATTTTACAATGAATGGACACTGGTACGAATATGCAATAAGGAATGCATAAGCAATAATAATCAACCAACAGTTCGGATTTATCAATGAACAAATATGTTCAATAAATGCGAAGTTAATTGTTTTTAAGTTTTTAAAATTGTTTTTTAATAATTTAAATCTTTTTGTTAATCTCGGTTTTTTGAATGAACAATCTTGACCTAAAATGTAAGATTGGATATTCGGATTATATACGCATTTGTGACCAATTCTTGAAAGTAAAAGACTGAATTCTAATTCTGAATTTATGTCTTTAAAATTGATTTGGTCTGTTTCATCAAGCACAGATTTTTTTATGATAAATAATCCTGAATCAATGTTTGTGGCAAGTCCTAACAAAGAACGAGCTTGTTTAAAGAAGTTTGCTTGATATTTTTTGTAAACGGCTTTAATTCTGTCAACAATATCAAGATTTTCTCTATTAATATTAATTTCCCCTGTAACGGCATCGGCTTTTTTCAATGCTACATTTGCAAGAGTTAAAAAGTTTGGTTCAGTTTTTCTTGTTCCATCAATAAATACGTAAGCATCTATCGTATCATCTTTTTTAAGTTCTTCTAATAACATTGAAACAGCTTCATGCTTGCCGAGTGTTCCAACATCTTGAATATTCAAAACATGAACAAAATTATCTCTTTCAAATATTTTTTCAGAACCATCATTGCAATCATCAAGTACCGCATAAACTCTAAAGTTTGCGAGTGGATAATCTTGCATTTTTAATTCTGATACAAGTTCTTCTAAACATTCTTTGTGGTTGTGGCTATAAATTACAACCGCAAAATTGTGTTTGTAATCATCATACATAGAATACTTTTTCTCAATCGTGAAAGGTTTGTCTTTCAAGTTTCTGATTGAAAGAATAAACATATACAATGTATAAATGATTAAATATAAATAAATTAGAGATAATAAAAATTCCATAAAATGTTCCTCGTTTACTTAATTTTAGTAAAAAGTTAAATAAATTTCAAATTGTTTATATTTCGATTTTGATTTCACCTTGTCTAAAGATTCTCAATTCATTGCCCATAACTCCTGCAACAGTTGATTCTAAGCCCTTTGCGTGATATCCGTAATCTTCTATAATCAAATCTGCTAAACCTGTCATATTTTCAAGAGCTTGTTCATAAGTTTTTGCAGACGGTTGATGAGAAAGATTCGCACTTGTTGTTGCGAGTACATGCTCTGGAATTATCTCGCAAATTTCTTGGAAAACTTTATTGTCAGGAACTCTAATCCCGACAGTTGGCATATTTGATGTTATATAGTCTGGAGTATTTTCATTTTTTTCTGTGACTATTGTCAAAGCTCCAGGGAAATATTTTTTTATTAAAATTTGTCCAACTTTTGGAATTGGTTTGACATAGTTTAGTAGATTATAAATATCATTAGACATTAATATTAATGGTTTTTGGGCTTCTCTTTTTTTTATGTCATAAATCTTTTTTACGGCTTTTTCGTTGTTTGGTAGACACCCCAAGCCCCAAACTGTATCTGTTACGTATGCAATAATTCCACCATTATTTAATACATTTATAATCTCATCTTTATTTTTTAACATTTTTTCCTCGCTATTTTATATAAGTAATTTTAGCACGTAAAAATAAACTAATATGGGTAGAATGGTTGAATTTTATCCCCAAAATATTGACTTTTTTTGAATCATCATTATTATAAAGATGAGGTAGAGTATATTAAAAAAGGATTTATATTATGTCACTAGGTTCAGGATCTTCAATTATTTCAAATATTTCTTCCGGATTATCAAATACATATTCATATTTAGCTTCTTTGTATCCGGAAGATGGTGTTACATACAAAAATATTACAGCAGCAAGAAACGATACAACAAATTATCTTACATTAAACCAATCTTTTGCATCATATCTTCAAAATAATTTTTCAACTCTAGATAAAGATGGTGATGGCAAAATTAGTGCAAAAGAAATGAGTAATTTGACGAATACTATATCTCGTTCCGGAGTTTCAAAAAGCGAATTATCACAACTTGCTGCAACTGGTGCTTATTCAAGTGATATGTTGAGTAAGATTTTAGAAAACTTTGACGATATTGATACAAATCACGATGGCAGAATTACGAGTGCAGAAATTTCTAGTTATACATATTCTTGCAATAAACAAGAAATGTTAGATGAAGATAATTACAAAAAAGCAACGAATATGTCATTGTTCTATGGAGATGACAATGCATCTCAACCATCAACATATAGCATTTTGAGTTACAAATACAAAAACTTTAATAATTCTTCTTCTTCATAAGTCTGGGAATAAGGCAATAAGGTTCTTTTGGGTTTTATTTTCCCTCCTTGATTAGGGTGGGTAACAGTTATTAATTGTTATTCCGAATTCATTTTGGAATTTCCTAAACTTTACTCCCTCGCCCTTAGAATAAGGGAGAGGGTTGGGGTGAGGGTTTCACTAGTGTTCAAGATTACGACGTCACTCTGTTTTGATTCTTGCACTCCTTGTAAATTATCTTTCCTCGTAATGACATGTCTTTTTATGTCATTACGAACGGGTATTAAGTCGTTTGTTGTTGAAATCAAAAAATAGTCGCTAGTGTCGTAATCCATATCACT
>JBNMKP010000233.1:0-2996 GCA_050874405.1 bacterium | reverse complement strand
TCTGAAGAGTGAATTCTTACAGAACCACCACCAAGTTCAGTTCCGTTATAAACGATATCGTAAGCTATAGATTTAACGTTTCCTAAATCACCAGAATCTAGTTTGTCCAAATCTTCAAGGTTTGGAGATGTGAATGGGTGGTGCATTGCCATATATCTGCCTTCTTCATCACTCCATTCAAACATTGGGAAGTCAACAATCCATAACAAATTATGCTTAGATTCGTCGATTAAGTTCAATGATTTACCGAAGTGAAGTCTTAATCTACCCATAACATCGTAAACTAATTTTGGTTTATCAGCTACGAAGAAGATAATATCTCCTGCTTCAGCTCCAGCTCTTTCTTGGATTTGTTTAGCTTGTTCTTCTGTAACAAATTTCAATACAGGAGATTTTGCTGTTCCGTCTTCATTGTAAATGATGTTAGCTAAAGCTTTTGCACCAAATGAAACTGCTAATTTTGTAATATCATCAATTTCTTTTCTAGAGTATTTAGTTCCACCTGGAATTCTGATACCACGAACGATACCACCGTTTTCTAATGTATCTCTAACAATCTTGAATTCTGATTGCATAATGATGTCGCCGATATCAAACAATTCAAGACCAAATCTTGTATCTGGTTTGTCTGAACCAAATCTGTCCATAGCTTCTTGCCAAGGCATTTGAATGAATGGAGGTTTAACTTCAACACCTGCAGCTTTGAAAGCATCAACTATCAAGCCTTCAACAACTCTGATAACGTCTTGTTGTTCAACAAATGACATTTCTAAGTCAACTTGTGTGAATTCAGGTTGTCTGTCTGCTCTCAAATCTTCATCTCTGAAACATTTTGCGATTTGATAATATCTTTCAATACCACCAACCATCAACAATTGTTTGAAGATTTGTGGAGATTGAGGAAGTGCGTAGAATTTACCTTCTTGAACACGTGATGGAACTAGATAATCTCTAGCGCCTTCCGGAGTTGTTTTAATCAAGATTGGTGTTTCAACTTCCAAGAAATCTAATTTATTCAAATATGCTCTGATAGCTTGAACAATGTTATGACGCATAACAAGTTTTGATAACATTTGTTCACGTCTTAAATCCAAATATCTGTATTTCAATCTGATATCTTCAGAAACATTTTCGTCATCTAAAACGAAAGGTAAAACTTTTGAAGTAGAAAGAACTTCGATAGTTTCAGGATACATTTCAACTTGACCTGTTGGGTATTTTTCATTGTAAGTTTCTGGAGGTCTTTTAGAAACTTTACCGGTAACTTTTATAACATATTCTGATTTAACATGCTCTAAAACTTTATGAATATCAGGGTTGATTTGAGGGTTAGCAACGATTTGGAAAAATCCGCTTCTATCTCTCAATTCTACAAATAGAATTCCGCCTAAATCTCTGATACAAGAAACCCAACCTGACAAAGTAACTTGTTCGTCGATGTTTGTCAAATTAAGTTTTCCACATTCGTGGTCTTTAAACTTTGTTTTAATCATCTTCTCTTATTTCCTTTTTAGTCTATTTATATTGCAACTTTAATACTATCAAAAACACAAAAAAAAGACTACTTTATGTAACATTTGTAATCTTTTTTGTTAAATCTATTAAACGTCATCATCTACGATTTGGCAAGAATGAACAATGTTTAAGTTGATATTATAACATTTAACGTGTTCCGGTTGGTATTCAATATCTTTCTTGTTCATAATTATGCAATCGTGAATTGATATAAACATATTTCCACAATTTAATGCATAAAATAACAAGTTTTCAGTTGTTGGATTTTCAACTACTGATGGAATAGGTAAATATAATTTCCCTTTAATTAAATGTTCTTCTGTTGTAATCAAAAGTGAGACAAATTTTTGTCTATCTTCGATTAGGTTTCTAAATTTTGAATCTTTTTTAGCTCCAGCCATTATTCTTAAATCCTCTCTTTTAACTTTCAAATTATACCATAAAAATAACTATTGGACAATATAATTGCTTTTTAGTACACTCATTTTATGATTACATTTGATAGTTTAACCCTAAAAGCTTTTATAAATGAACAACAAGAATATTTGACCGGTGCAAGAATAAGTAAAATTCAACAACCGACAAGACGTGAATTTTTGTTTACTTTGCGAAATAACAGTGAAACTCGACAGTTTTATGTGAATATCAATCCGCAAGTTTATCACTTGTGTTTCACCTCAAAAGATAATATTCAAAAAAAAGTTATTGAAATTCCGCAAAAACCTCCGATGTTTTGTATGTTGTTAAGGAAGTATTTGTTAAATTCTCGAATTTCAAAAATCAATCAACCAAAATATGAGAGAATTTTGGAGTTCTATATTGAAACATATAATGAACTTGGAGATAAGATTTATCTCTGTTTAGCTTTTGAACTTATGGGAAAATATTCAAATGTGATTTTGTACAATTACGATACAAATATGATTTTGGGTTGTGCTCATAATGTTGGGGCTGAAAAGAGTCGTGAACGTGAAATGTATGGCGGACTTCCTTATGTCTACCCTCCTAAGCAAAATAAAGCTGATATATTGAATTATAATGGCGAAGTTGATTATGAAAATTTACCACGTGATTTTTATTGGTTTTCTAAAGGTTTTGCTTCTCAATGTGTTGGACAATCTTTAGAGTCTATAAAATCGTTTGTAGAATTGAAAAATCTCACACCTGCAATATCAAAGGATTATAGAGAATATAGTCTTTATTCAAATTTAATTTCAGAACAGATTAAATCTAAATCTGTAAATGATATGATTGATGACTATTATTCTTATTATATATATCAAGACAAATTTAAAACTTTGAAATGTCATTATGAAAGTCTTGTTAATCAAAAGTTGAAAAAAGTTGTCAAATCTTTGAAACAAATGGAATACCAAGTTTTGCAAAATGAAAAAGCTGACACTTACAGATTGTATGGTGATTTGATTATGGCGAACTTGTATAATTTGAATGACTATTCGAAAGATGTTTCTGTTTATGAT
>JBNMKP010000232.1:0-3004 GCA_050874405.1 bacterium | reverse complement strand
TTAACACAACCGTTTGGTTTGTAGAATTCAACAAACCACGAACAGCTGACTCATCATTCGCAAATTCTAGCGCCGTAAACACAAACAGACTCTCCGGTTTTAATTCTGCATTGATGAGTGATTGATTTGTTTTAAAAGAAGATAACAATTGTTTAATATCCATAACTTCTTGTTTTACATCTTTTGTTTCGTCAAACAAATATTCATCATTTTCTGTCAAAGTATTAAATTTATCCTTGGCATTTGCAAGAACAACTGTTATTTCGGAGTTTGTTTGTTCTTTCAACAACATTTCAATAAATTCATACAATCTGAAATCAAAAATTTGAGCAAGTCCTAAAATTTCGCCCAATCCATTGATAACAGAATTAAAAACAAACAAGGCATCAATTTTATTTGCGTTATAAAGAGAAAATAAATCTGTTAAATACAAAAGTTCTCCTGCGATATTTTCAGCAAAGGAAGAAGTTTTCATAACATCAACGATTGCTGGAATTACAGATTTATCGCCATAAGATACTAAAAACCTTACGCCATCTAATTTTTCAAACTCATCATCTGAGTTTAATTTTGCGAGTGCCTCATTTTTAGATTCAGTATCGCCAAACAAAGCCAATGCCGTAGCACAATTTGCACTTAACGCAGAATTTTCACTATACGCATTCTCTTTCAAAAAATCTATCGCCAAAGAATCTTGAACCATAGAAAAATATTTTGCACAGTATGTTTTTTCATCATCTGTCCCGTCTTCAAAAATTGCAAGCATTCTATCTGTCAAATCCTCATCAGAAAACTTAACAAGATTAGAAATAATCACATCTTCATACGATGGAGAATAATACTTCAAAAATTGAAGTAGGTTTAAATAATTTGAAGAATTACAAACTCTAGCTAAGCGATTTGCGACATTTTGTTTAACAAAATCAAACAAAAAATCTTCGCTTTCTACAAGTTCCTTGAATAATTCAATATCAGGAATATTTATAACATCAAAGGCAACAGGTTCAAAATCTTTCGGATTTTTACCTGTCAATTTTTTCAATTTATCACTCATATAAAAACTACCTTATTAATCTAAGTAGAATACAGTGATAACTTTGTGACCTTCTTCAGCATATTGAACAGCATTGTGAAGAGTTTTACTTGTATGTGACAAGAAGCAAATCAATTGATTACATTCATCAATAATTTCTCTGTTACAAATTCTTGACGCATCAGCAAGAGTCATCATTGCTCTATCAGCATGTTCAATAATATTAGGAACACCAATCAATTGATCTTGAACATCACTTGGTTGTTGACCAATAGTTTGAGGTAATACAACGCTCAATTTTTGAGGGTTAGCTTTCATAGCGCCACGAATAGCAGCGGCATTTGTACCTGAAGAACCACCTGAAGTGATAATTGTATTACCTTGCATAACTAAAGCAGTTGCAAGTGTTTCAATCATTTGTTGGTGTGTGATAGGGAGATTACGGCTCCCAATAATAGCAATCTTTTTAGCTGATTGTTTAATAGTTGCAAGTTCCATAGCCAACTCGTCAACAGTATTTGGAGCATCAGACTTTACAGTATCCATATCATCATCAATAGGTACAACTATTGATTTCTGAGCATCATCGCTTTTGTCATCTGAACTTAATAAAATTTCCTTATCACTTTCTGTCATTTTTTCATTTACCTTCTAATTGCATTAATTACATTTTTCGATTATGCTTAATTATAGCATATTTTTTTTTATTTGGGAAGAGGTCATGGAAAATCTATTAGAAAATCTTAACAAGGAGCAGGTCGAAGCAGTTAAAACAACTAAAGGACCATTATTAATACTAGCCGGAGCAGGTTCAGGAAAAACAAAAGTTCTTACAACTCGTATTGCGTATATGATTCAAAACGGTGTAAGACCTAGAAATATTTTAGCAGTTACATTTACCAACAAAGCCGCTAAAGAAATGAAAGAACGTATCGGAAAAATTATTGGAGAAGATACGGTCAAATATATGTGGGTAGGTACATTCCACGGAATTTGCGGAAGAATTTTGAGAGAAAATATTGACAAATATAACACCGCAACCGGTAAAAATTTAGACAAGAATTTTACAATTTATGACGATTCTGATACAAATCAAATCATCACAAGAGCTATAAAAAAATTAAATTTAGACGATAAAGTTTATCAAACAAAACTTGTTAAATCTGTAATTTCTAACGCAAAAAACAAAATGCAAGATGCAACGACTTTTACAACTTATGCAAGAGATTTCAAATCACAAAAAATTGCATCTGTTTATGAAGAGTATGAAAAAACCTTAAATGCAAACAATGCAATCGATTTTGACGATATGTTGATGTTAACAGTTAAACTTTTAGAACAAAATGAAGATGTCAGAAATTTATATTATGAAAGATTTCAACATATTATGGTCGATGAGTACCAAGATACAAACCTTGCTCAATATCGACTTGCTAATATGCTTTACACAAATATGAAAGAAGAAATCCCGCCAGAACGTTCACTTTGTGTTGTAGGTGATGTCGACCAATCAATTTATTCTTGGCGTGGTGCAGATTTCACTATCATTATGAATTTTCAAAAAGATTACAAGAACACAAAGCTTATCAAACTAGAACAGAATTACCGTTCTACAGCTCATATCTTGAATGCAGCAAACTCCGTTATTGAAAATAATGATGAACGTTTAGACAAAGTTTTGTATTCAAATAAAGGTGATGGTGAAAAACTAAGCTATTATATTGCAAGTGATGAAGCAGATGAAGCAAATTACATTATAAGCAATATCAAACGCACGGCAAACGGGAATTATAACAAATTTGCAATTCTATATAGAACAAACAACCAATCCCGTGCGCTAGAAGAAGCTTGTATGGCAACAGGTCTTCCATATAGAATTTATGGCGGTACAAAGTTCTACGATAGAGCCGAAGTTAAAACCGTTTTGTGTTATTTGAAATTAATTAATAACACAGATGATTCACAAAGTTT
>JBNMKP010000231.1:0-3035 GCA_050874405.1 bacterium | reverse complement strand
CATTTAGAATTTCTGATACTCAAAAATTAGAAGAAAAATTCAAAAGTATCACTCAAAAACGAATAAATGAAAATATTATCGTGAATGAAAACATAAAACCGTCTATTCATTGGGGAATTGATTTTCCTCACAGATGGAGCAATTGGATTTATGATTATGACCAAATTTTTCCTTTAAAGAAAATTGAATTTGAAGGATATGATTTCTGTTGTCCGAATGATACAGATTTTATGCTTAAAAATATTTATGGCGAATATATGAAATTTCCAAAGAGTATTTGCCCTCATCATACTGATGAAAATCAATTTACAGAAGAGGAAATTTTGGAATTGAAAAAATTAAAAGGAGAAAACTAAATTGTCTAAATTAAGACCATTAGAGTATATTTTTTCTATAACAAACAGCGGAACAGATAAATTGATTATGTTCTTAGGTATTCCTATCAGGATTGATCAATCTAAATATTATAGAGAAATTTGTGAAACTCTTCCTGTCCAAAAAGACAAAATAGTTTTTGAAAACTTTAACGGAAATAGTTACGGCTGTAATCCAAAATATATCGCAGAAGAAATTATCAAAAGAAACTTGCCTTACGAATTGGTTTGGCTTGTGAGAAGTGTAACTAAAGAGAAAGAAAAAAATGTTTTTCCTGAACAAATAAGATTAGTTGGTTACGGTTCAAAACAAGCATTGAAAGAACTTGCGAGTGCAAAGATTTGGATTGATAATCAGAGAAAAAATTATTTCTTAAAAAAAGGATTGAGAAAAAAAGAGGGGCAATATTATATCCAGACTTGGCATGGTTCTTTAGGAATTAAAAAACTTGATGCAGATGTAGATGCTTTTGTTGGTGAATTGAAACAAGAATGGGTAAATAGGTCAAAATTAGATTCTTCAATGATGGATTATCTTTTGACTGATAGTGAATTTGAAAATGAAATTTTCAGACGTGCTCTATGGTTTAACAATGAAATAAAAGAATTCGGTCACCCGAGAAATGATATATTTTTTAAGGATTCAACTAAGATAAAACAAAAAGTTAGAGATTTTTATAATATTCCGGAAGATAAAAAAATTCTTCTATATGTTCCGTCATTTAGAGATAGCGGAAATATTGATTGTTATGATTTAGATTATGAAAAAGTTCTAAAAGCAATGGAAGATAGATTTGGCGGAGATTGGATTTGTCTTGCAAGACTTCACCCTAGAACAAAAAAATATGACAAAGAATTGATTACGGAATCAGACAAACTTATTGATGCATGTTTTTATCCGGATATTCAAGAGTTGTTAGTGTCTAGTGATGCTGCAATTACTGATTATTCAAGTTGTATTTTTGATTTTATGCTGTCAAGAAAACCGGCTTTTGTATTTGCAACTGATATAAAAGATTTTAATAATGACAGAGGTTTTTATTATCCGCTTGAAGCTACACCATTCCCGATTGCGGTTAATAACAAAGAGTTAGTTGAAAATGTTTTAAATTTTGATGATGAAAAATATCAAAAAGACATTACAGAATTTTTGGAAGACAAAGGCTGTATGGAAGACGGGCATGCTTCTGAACGTGTAGTTGATTTGATAGAACAAATAATGAAAGAAGAAGTATAGTTATGAATATTGCGATAATTTTTGCAGGTGGAACAGGACAAAGATTGAGTTCTGGAGAAAATTCAATACCTAAACAGTTTTTAAAAATCAATGATAAACCTATTATTATTCATACATTAGAACTTTTTGAAAAACATAAAGATATTGATAAGATTTATGTTGCAATTCACCCTGATTATTTTGATTATATGCAAGATTTAATCAAACATCACTACATTACAAAAACGGCAGGAATTGTAAAAGGTGGAGCTACAGGTCAAGATTCTATTTATAACGCACTTAAACTTGCACAGAGTGAAAATCCAGATGATTCAATTGTTTTAATTCATGATGGTGTTCGACCAAATATAACAGAAGAAGTTATTACAAAAAATATTGAATGTGCAAAGAAAAACGGAAATGCAATTACTTGTACTTCTTGTTTTGAAACTATTTTGATTTCAGAGAACGGTGAAAATCCTGAACACGTACCTTATAGAAAACATACTTATGCTGCACAAGCTCCTCAGAGTTTCCATTTGGGTGAAGTGATTGAAGCTCACGAAATTACTCGTAAAACTAATCCAAATTATACAGATATTGTTGATACTTGTACGTTGTTTAAAACTTTGAACAAAAAAACATTTATGGTAAGTGGAAATAGAGGCAATATAAAAATTACAACGATTGAAGATTTGTATATTTTACGTGCCTTGATTAGATATAAAGAAGATTTAGAAGCTTTTGGAGTTCAAATAGGAAAGTAAGGTTGAATTTTTATGACAAGTTCTATTTTTGAAGAAGATATAAATAATATTATAAAAGATTTTGATATGTCTGTTTTTGACGGTAAAACTATTTTAGTTACCGGAGCAACAGGTCTTTTGGGTAAATTATGTGTAAAAAGTTTATTGAATTCAGGATTTAATACCCAAGTAATTGCTCTTGTTCGAGATGAGGAGAAAGCAAATAAAATCTTTGGGAAATCTAACAGATTATCATTTTTAGTTCAAGACATAAACCAAAGAATTCAAACAACAAGAAAAGTTGATTATATAATTCATACTGCTAGTGCAACTTCTTCAAAAGATTTTGTAGAAAAACCTGTAGAAACAATTTATACCGCATTAAACGGAACTCGTAATGTTTTGGAATTTGCAAAAAACAAGAGAATTACAGGCATGGTTTATTTATCTTCACTTGAAGTTTATGGAGTAAATCAAAAAGAAGATATAAAAGAAAATGATTATGGGTTTATTGATATTTTAAATCCTAGAAGCAGCTATTCTGAAAGTAAAAAAATGGCTGAAACAATGTGTATATCTTACGATAGTGAATACGGAGTTCCTGTAAAAATAGCAAGACTTGCTCAAACTTTTGGTGCTGGGGTTTCAAAAAATGATAATAGAGTTTTTGCACAATTTTCAAAAGCTGTCATAAATGGT
>JBNMKP010000230.1:0-3058 GCA_050874405.1 bacterium | reverse complement strand
GTTGTTATAAGCCCTAGAATTTCCTTATCTTCAACAAGAATAAAAGACTCTGATTTGAATTTCAAACTCAATGGCAACATTGCATTGATAAACCCGATTGGTTCTTCCATTATGGATTTTGCTAGTTTGTCGTTATCGTCAGTGCAAAGATACGAAATTAACTTCTTTAACTTTGGATAATCAAAATACGTTAGTCTTCTTATTCTCATATTTTTATTATACCGCTTGATTTATAATGGTGCAAGATTTATTATCTAGCCACGTTCAAGTTCAAAAATCTTGAATTCGCTAGGTTCAAGTTTTTCGAAGTGTAAAGTGTCAGTGTTTTCAACTGTTTGTGGTTCGTAATCTTTTTCATTTAATACGTATTCGGATTTCAAATTATAATCTCCAGGGATATGAATTTGTTTATCAAATATTGCATAACCCTCAACGATTTCTTTATAATTTTCACCAGTTGCAGCTGTTTTTGTAACTTTTTCTGTTGGATATTTGTGGTTAGACACTACTAGATATGCGGTCTTCATTGGTTCTTTTGTGATTAACCACGCACTAAAACCGTCTTCATCATCAACGATAATTTGTGCTTCTCCATCAGTAATAATATTATTGTTTTTTACAAATCTATCAATTGCATCAAATTTGTTGAAGAAATTGTCATTGCAAGCTCTAGACATTGCAACTTCTTCTCCAATAGTGTATTCAAGACCTCCTTGTGTGAAACTTTCGTCTCCGTCAGCATACATCATAGGTCTTTGAGCGTATTTACCCCCTGGGAGAAGTTTATATTTTGCCCATTTGTATAGAGCTCCTGTTTCACCTAGTTGAGCAGGATATTGGTCGATACAATGGAATTCTCCATCTTGATTGTTATAAGTTTTCAAAATTGAAAGCATGTTCCCTTTTTTGAATTTGCTGTTGTAGTTTGTTAAATATTGATTATCTTCCATAATTTTTTCTGGAGTTTTATCAAATTGAGAGATAATATCGTTACCCCAAAGAATGTCGAATTTCATATCTTCATGATATTCTTTGTAGAAATTATCCCATAACATATATTCTGCCAGTGTTGCAAAATAAGGAATTTTCTTTTTCATTGTAGTATTTAATTTGTTTAGAACATATCTTGGAGCACGGTAGCTAATCGGACGTCCGTTTTGTTCTGAAACTTCATCAACAATGTGGTCAATGTGGTCAACTCTGAAACCATCAAAATTGTAGTCTTGTTGAAGTTTTTTCATACTTTCAATGAATAGATTAACTACATCTTCATTGTATTTACCATTTTCAAGATTTACAAAATAGTATGGAGTTTGACAATCAAGGTTGGCAAATGCTGTAACATCATCGCCTTTGTAGTCAAAGTGTTTGAATATCGGATAGCCACCACATTCGCTCATTCCGTCATAAACAGGAACTCCTGCAGAACACCAAGCACCTCCAGGAGCCGGCCATAATCCTTCTTGCATAAGAGCTTGAATTGTATCAATTTGTTTTGTGATATCTTTTTCTTCAAGCTTTTGTTTGTCATTCTTGAATTCATGAACTCTCGCAACAATTTCACGAACTCTTTTTTGAATTTTTAACTGGTAAGAATGTTCAAGCATTGCATTTGAGAACTTTTTCTTATGCTCAATCATAATTCCATCAAAATTATTATATAATTCTTGGAATGCAGGACTTAATTCTCCGGAGTTTCCTTGCATTCTTTGAATATAAACATCTTTTGCTATTTGAATATCGTCTTGGTCATGGTCTTTTGACAAAAATTCTGCAACTTCATCAACTTTAGCAGTTAGTTGTTTTTGAAGTTCTGTTATGTCATACCAACGAGCAACTTGTGGATTTGCTAGTACGAATTTTGAAAAACGACCTGTTTGAGGAAGAATATCATATATTACAGGGTGTCCTGCAAGTTGAGCCATTTCAATAAATGTTTGAACTTGACCTTTTGCATCTAGTCCTGTGATTTCTTCAATATATTCATCTTTAAGTTTTGAACTTACTTCACTACTTTTAGGAAGATATGCACAACCGAATTCTCTAGGGTGGAAAGGAATTAGATAAATTGTTGTGTTATGTATATGGTTTTCTAGGTTACCACTTGGTAAAATTAATAGCTGTTTTAACCAGTCAAAAAATTTACCTGTTTCTTTTGATTCATTGCCATTTCCTAGCGCCGCAAGGTTTAATAATTTTATGTTATGACCTTCCTTTTTAAACCAGTCAGAATTTTTTTCTTGATGTCTTGCTAGAACACTTCTTTGATTTGGTCGATATGAAAACTTTCCGTTTTTAAATACATTGTTTTGCTTCCATTTTTCTTCAAGAGCGAACAATGTTTCTTCATTCGTCAACTCTTCTTGAGCTTTTTGGAATGAGTATGTTAAATATCCATACTTTTGAATGTGCATGGACAAGTATTTTTTTCTAAGTTCCGGAATGCTGTCGAATGGGTATGCTTTCTTTAACTCGTCATAGATTTTGTTAAGATTTACATCTCTTGCAGTTTCCTGCTCTTTTTTACCAAATAAAAACTCTAACATAAATATCTCCCTATTATATAAAAATTATACCATAAGAAAATTTTTATTTTGCAACCCTTTAATATTACCTAGGTAGCTAATAGAATTCAAGACTTTAAGTAATACAGTGAAGTTAACCTAAAGGGTAATAAAAGTTTCGATTATATAGTAATGATGGAGAATATAATTATGACAACAAACCAAAAGAAAATTTCAATTGTAATTGTAGAAGATTTTAAATTAACAAGAGTAGGTTTAAGATGTGCATTGAATACAAATCCTGATTTAGAAGTAGTTGCAGAATGTGAAGATGCAATAGAGGGTTTGAAACAAATAGAAAAATTGAATCCAGATGTTGTATTGATGGACTTAGGTTTACCTAGAATGAACGGTATTGAAGCAATGGTAAGAATTCGAGAATTCTCAAAGAGTATTAAAATTATTGCTCTAACATCTCATGATAGAGAGGAAGAAGTTGTTGCTGCTTTAGGTTCAGGCGCAAATGCATATTGCCTTAAAGATATTGACCCGTC
>JBNMKP010000229.1:0-3062 GCA_050874405.1 bacterium | reverse complement strand
TTAGAATCTTTAGATAAAAAAGATAAAATAAATTATTTCTATATATCAAGTGACAAGGCATACATTTTGTACTTGATGCAAAATTACGATTATGCAATAGAAATCTACAATGTACTAATTTCTTACGCTGCAGCTCACCCAGAAAAATTTTCAAAAGAATTACAATCACTATATGCAGAACGAGCTTATGCAAAACGCAAAATGCAAGACCAACTTGGTGCAGATGCAGATTTTGTCAAATCTAAAATAGATCCATTTGAACTTGATAAATATGAACCTCGTTACAGTCATCAAGAATTTGTTGCTGAGAAATTTTAGAGTTTAATTTTGAATAAGAAAAGAGGCGCAAGTGTTTCACACTTGCGCCTCTTTTTAAAAAGTTTATTAAACAAAACAACCTAGAATGGTTTTGTTTGGTTCAACTTCATACGAAGTTCTCTAAATCTAGAGATATCTTCTTGAGTTTTGCCAGAATCTTTGAACACAGCTTGAGTTGTCGGATGAACCATCAAAACATAATCCATGTGAATCTCTAAGAAATTGTATCTTCTTGGAGATTGATTACCAACTCTTGGATAGATTTCAGCATTTGTTACTGCCAAAAATCTTCTTTCTTTATCGTTCAAAAGGTCTGTCAATTCTCTGTTTGTATTTGTATATTTTGATACGTGAACAACACCTTTAATATCGTGATCTGCTGTCAAAATTGTAACTTCTATTGGAACTGTATCACTGTGTTTTGCTGCCATTTTATTCTCTTCCTCTTATATCTTATTAACAATAGTATATTATATTTTAGGCAAATTGTCTATATGTTAAAATTTTCAAAATTATTTTCTGAATCTTCCACCATAAACTTCGTGGACATCAACAACTGAAACAAAAGCTTTAGGATCGATTTCTTTTATAATATCAATCATTTTAGGAAGTTCAAGTCTTGAAATTACGCAATAAATCAAATCCTTGTCTTGTCCTGTATAACCACCAATACCTTGCAAATATGTAACACTAATGTCAAGTCTTTCAATTAGTTGTTCACCAATAGCTGAAGCGTTATCACTAATAATTCGGACAGATTTTGAACTGTTAAATCCTTCCATTACAGTGTCAATAACTTTTGAAGCGATAAAGTATGTCATAATTGAATACATTGCGCTTTCCCAACTAAAAACTTTCCCTGCAACAAAGTAAATAAACACGTTTATACCCATGATGAATTCACCGACAGAAACACCCAACTTTTTAGACACAACCAAAGATAACATCTCTGTTCCATCTAGTGAGCCTTCGTGTTTTAGAATAATTCCAACACCGAGTCCGAGAATTATTCCTCCAAAAACTGTTGCCAATAATAAATCGTGAGTAACTTTGTAATGGTGAAAAATGTTTAAAAATACAGCAAGAATTATGTTCGCAAATGCTGTCTGAACAACAAACTTCCCACCCATTTTTTTGAATGCCATTATAATAAATGGAGTATTCAAAATTAAAATAAGCAAACCTAAATTCCATTTTGTCATATGGCTGACAATCATTGAAATACCAATAACTCCACCATCAATGATGTTATTTGGAACTAAAAAAGATTCTAATGCAAAAGCCGTAATCATAGCACCCACAGTTAAAAATATTATATTTTTAAACTGGCTTAAAAAACTATTTCCTTTTGCATCAAGACTTTTTGCCATATTATTTCTCGTTTTTCTTAGTTAATAATTTTTCTAAATTAAATCTTTGTTTCTTTTCAGGTTGCTCATTCTTTTTGTAACCCAAAATCTTTTCTAAATCTGCTTTCAATGTTGGAATATCATCATATTTTTTCAATGTACCGTCTAGTGTTACAGAAACATCACCAGTTTCCTCTGACACAACAAGACAAGCTGCATTACTTGATTCAGTCATTCCGATAGCTGCTCTATGACGAGTTCCATATTTCCAACTAAGTTTCGGGTCATCTGTTAATGGAAGTAAAACCCCTGCAGAAATTATTTTTGAACCACTAATAACAACCGCACCATCATGAAGTGGAGTATTCACGTGGAAAATTGTTAACAACAATTCTGTTGAAACATCAGCATTCAAAATTGTACCAACATCGTGGTAAGTATT
This sequence comes from bacterium, assembly GCA_050874405.1. Classification (GTDB taxonomy): domain Bacteria; phylum Cyanobacteriota; class Vampirovibrionia; order Gastranaerophilales; family Gastranaerophilaceae; genus Zag111. The sequence goes on along the minus strand of JBNMKP010000229.1, from coordinate 953 downwards.
ACTCAAATCATTTTGGAATACAATCAACGCACCAGTGTGAGATTTTGAAAGATATTTTACAGCCTCAATAATTTCTTTAATTACATCAATTGATTTGTTGTCTTCTTTTTTCTTTCCGTTATCAAAAAGACGTTTAAAGAAATCAACTTGTCCCAAATAGCCTAAAAATCTTCTAAGTTCAGGTTGGAAAATTACAATCAAACTTAATGCAACAAGTGTAACAATTGAACGAATAAATACACCCAAAATTGTTAAATCAACCGCAATTAAAACTTCGCTCAAAATCCATAAAAATACAAGAACTACTGCACCTTTTACGAATTTTTCAGAATGAGTATTTTTGATAAATTTTTGATAAAAAATCATCAAAATTGCAACGATAATTAAAACTTCAAACGTGTTCTTCCAGCCAAATGTATCTTTAATATACATGTGCCAATTGCCTATGAAATTTTGAAGTAATAATAAAATATCGTCTGTCATTATTTTAACCTATCCGGAATTATATCGTGCGAAATTAAATCATCTAAAGTTTCTCTATTGATAATAATATCAGATTGAGAATTATTTACAAGAACCATTGCAGGCTTTTGAACTCTGTTATAATTTGAAGCCATTGAATAATTGTAAGCTCCGGTATTATAAACACACAAAATGTCGCCCTCTACAGGATTTGGCAATTCAATATCTTTTATCAAAATATCACCTGATTCACAATATCTGCCGGCAACAGTAACTTTTTCAAGTTGTGCATCTTCTTTCTTGTTTGCAATTTGAGCAAAATATTCTGCCTGATACATTGATGGACGAGGATTATCTGCCATACCGCCATCTACTGCAACATATTTTGTTCCATGTGGAACTTGTTTTGAACTTCCAATAGAATAAAGTGTAACACCTGATGTAGAAATTATACTTCTTCCAGGTTCTAAAAATAGAGTTGGAGGTTCAAT
>JBNMKP010000228.1:0-3077 GCA_050874405.1 bacterium | reverse complement strand
TTGTTCAAGATATGGGCTTGTTAAAAGCTGCAATTGATGGAAAGCTTCCTCCAATAGCAATTCATGCAAGTACTCAATGTAACACAGGAACCCTTGAAAAAGCTAAATTTTTCAATACTTTAGGGGTATCACGTGTTATTCTTGCAAGGGAACTTTCGTTACCTCAATTTGATGAAATTTGCAAAAATGTGTCTTGTGAAATTGAAACATTTATTCATGGAGCGTTGTGTGTGTCTTATAGCGGACAATGTTATTTGTCATTTGCAAATGGTGGGCGCTCTGCAAATAGGGGTGAATGTGCTCAACCTTGTAGAAAGAAATATTCTCTTGTTGATGAGTCCGGAAAAGTTATATTTAAAGACAAATATTTGCTTTCGTTGAAAGATTTTAATGCTTTGAATTATATTGAAAATCTTATAAATAGTGGTGTAAAGTCTTTTAAAATTGAAGGACGTTTAAAAGATATCAGTTATGTTCGAAATGTTGTTGCTTATTATAATAATTTGATAAATAAATATGCTCAAAGAACATCTTCTGGCAATGTATTTTTAGATTTTGAGCCCGATGTTTATAAGACATTTAATAGAGGTTACACAAATTATTTTCTTAACGGTAGAGAACAGTGTTTTAATTTTCTCTCTCCAAAATCAAGAGGAGAAAAACTTGGTAAAGTTAAGAGAATCTTTAAAAATTATTTTGAAATTGATGCAAAATTAAATCCACAAGATGGAATTTGTTTTGTTCAAGATGGTGATATGAGCGGTTTTCTTGTTAATAAGGTCGATGGTAATAAAGTTTATCCTAATAAGATGGACGGTATTAAATCCGGTTTAGTTCTTTATCGGAATTTTAATGCTAATTTTGAAAAACTTTTAGAAAATTCAAAAACCGTTAGAAAAATTGCCGTTTCTTTTAAAATAAGTGCTGGAAACATAATAGCTACTGATGAAAATGGTAATACGGTTTCAATTAAACTTCCAATTGGAAAAACTCCGAAAAATATTGAAAAGTTAAAAGAAAACTACATTGCTCAGTTGAAAAAGACCGGTACAAGTGATTTTTATACAACATCAGTAGATATTGAAGATGATAACTTCTCTTTTGTTCCTGTTGCAAAAATTAACGAAACTAGAAGAGAATTGTTAAGTTTGTTAATGGTAGAACGACTAGCTAATTATAAGAAAGAGGTTCAAAAACCTATTCATTATGCTGATTTCCCTGAACGGAAAATCGATTATAGAGGTAATGTTTTTAATTCAGAAGCAAAAACTTTTTACGAAAATTGTAATTGCGAAGTGCTTGAGCCTGCATTAGAAGCTCAACAAACAATAAAAAGCGGAATTGAACTAATGCGTACAAAACATTGTTTGAAATTCGCTGCAGGTTTATGTCAACAACCGACAAAAAAGTTATACTTAGTTGATGTAAAAGGCAAAAAGTACCCTCTAAAATTCGATTGTAAAAATTGTGAGATGGTTATATTAAGCAAATAAAAAGACATAACTTAATATGTTATGCCTTTTTATAATTTTTAATTGTTTTGATTTAATTATTTAATTAATGCTTGAACTTCTTTGAAGTGTGGATTTTTTGAGGTCTTTAGCCATTCAAATAGAACAATTTCAACACAAGTTATTTTAGCTCCGTATTGTTTTAAAAGTTCTAGACCTGTTTTATATTCATTCTTATTTCTGCTTGCGCAACAATCTTTTGCTACATAAACTTCAAAACCAAGTTCCATCAATGCTGCTGCTGTTTGAAGAACACAAATATGAGTTTCAATACCACCGATAACAATTTGAGTGATTCCTGAATTTTTTAGTTCTTCAATTTTTTCTTTAAATGCAGGTTCTAACAATGCAGAAAAAGAAGCTTTTTCTGTTACAAATGTATTTTCAGCTAGAGCATTTTTTAGTTGAATAACAGTGTTTCCTAAACCTTTTGGGTATTGTTCAGTTACTACTGTAGGTATTGATAAGATGTTTGCAGCTTTTGCCACTTTTGTCATGTTATTTGCAACTTCTTCACCGTATTTTGATGCAAGAACTAATCTTTCTTGAATATCAATTATTACTAATGCACTTTTTTCTGGGTTTAACATTTTTATCTCCTTATTATTTATATGCTGATTGTTTATACTCGTCTTTTAGCTGTTTTAGTAGTTTTAATAATTCTTTTTCTGTTAGTTTACTCAATGGCAGTTCTACTTTTGAATTTTCTGCACTGTCTAATCCACTATGAACAATTTCTATTTTTATTTTTGCAAAACCATTGTATCTTAAAATCAATTCACTATGAATGTTTTCATTTTTTAAGCTAAAAACACATTCAATACTATTTGCATATTGGCTAACATTTGTATTTGTGAGTTTAGTCTCGCATTCTTTTTGAAATCTGAAAAACACAGGGGTGATGACTTCTTTGAGTTTTTTAGTGAAAGCCATTTTAAATAGTTTAAAACTTTTTTCAGATTTATTATCCTCTTCAAGCCAAGAATTAGAATTTCCCATATTATCAGATAACGAAACGCACATTACATCATTTTGAATTGCAGATGTTAAGCTGTCTAGAGTATTTTTGTCTAAAGTTTCAAATGATTGAATTCCAATTTTAGATAGGCCAGAGCGAATTTTAAAATCTTCTCCCATTTTATCTTGGATTTTTTTGATGACGGCTTTTGATCCCTCAATATCAATATTAGGGATAATAAGATAAAATTTACCTCCTCTTGCTGTTGCAATAATATCATCTTGTCTTACGCAACTTTTTATAGCTCCAGCAAGTCGATTTGTCGAAATTTTTGTTTTTGTTTTGTCATCAAGTGTCAGTATTGCAAATACACCATTCTGAATTCTTAAATCATCAGACAAGTCAATGAAAATTTCTTTTAAGTAATTATATTTATATAGTCCGTTTTTGCTATCAATAACTCCGAGTTGATATAAAAACTTTTCATTTCTACTTGCCATGTCTTTAAATGTTCGAAGTTTAAAGCAGTTTATTGTTTTTATGAGCATTCATAATCAGGGGTTTCTGTTGTGAAATAATCATAAATACCTGCGTCATAGGCTCTTAAT
>JBNMKP010000227.1:0-3078 GCA_050874405.1 bacterium | reverse complement strand
TCTTTATCTTCAACAACAACAAAATAAATCTTCTTGTCTATTCCGCTATTTGAAACAAGTTTCGTTCCAATATGATTTATTGTATTAAAAGCTTGTGATGAAGACCAATTGTCATAATAAGGTTTTATATCAACAGACACAGAACCTTTCAACACTCCATCTGATTCAACAGCATTGAGTTTTTGTTTGCTATTTTGGACAGTTTGATTTGGCAAAGTATAAGAATAATTTGGCTTTGCACAAACTGAAACAGGCATAGCAAGAATCAACCCTACTAAACCTGCAACAATTATACTTTTGAATTTACAAATTAAATCATTTCGCCTTTTAAATACCATGTTTTTACACCCGTGATTTTTACATTCACAAATTCACCGGTCAAATCTTTGTCATAAGGGATATGAACAATCTTATTATTTCTTGTTCTTCCTGTTATAACATTTGTACCTTTATGATTTTCAAAACTTTCAATCAAAACTTCCATTTCTCGGCCAAGAAATTTTTGGTTTGAAGCAAGACAACATTTTCTATTCTGTTCGTTCAACCTTGCTAAACGTTCAAATTTTGTATCTTCATCAATAAATTTATCAACCCATTTAGCCGCAACCGTTTTTTCTCTTGGAGAGTAAGCCGCAGTATTTGAATAATCCAAACCTAACTCTTCCATCGCAGTAAGAGTTTCAACAAACTGCTCTTCTGTTTCCCCAGGGAAACCTGCAATAAAGTCACTTGTGATAGTTACATCTGGAACCATTTCTCTAACCTTATTTGCGATTTTGAAATACGTTTCTCTATCATAACGACGGTTCATTTTTTTCAAAACTTCGCTACTACCTGATTGCATTGGAATATGGAAATATTCACAAACTTTATCAAGTTCAAGAGTTGTTTTAATCAATTCATCGGTAATATCTGTTGGATAAGAAGTTACAAAACGAATTCTAAACTTACCCTCAATCGCATTAACATCACGAAGTAAATCGGCCAATCGATAGTTTTTATCTTTAAAATCTTTGCCATAACTATCAACATTTTGCCCTAACAAAGTAATTTCCTTAAAACCGGAATTAAGAGCATCTTTAACCTCTTTCAAGATAGTTTCCGGAAGTCTTGAACGCTCACGACCTCTTGTATAAGGAACGATGCAATATGTACAGAAATTATTACAACCCTCAGTGATTGGAATCCACGCATTAACAGATTTAACCCTATCAATTTCAAATTTTACAGCCTTGTCATCTTCAGTTGCATTAGTTTCTTCGCATTCGCAAACCTTTTCACCATTATTAATCTTTTTAATAATATCGGGAAGAGAATAAATCTTGTGAGTTCCTAAAACAAAATCAACATAATGTGCACGTTTAAAAATTTCTTCCGCCTTTTGTTGAGCAACACAACCACAAAAACCGATTTTCAATTCCGGTCTTGTTTTCTTCCACTTGCCCCAAGTACCGATAAGACTAAAGGCCTTGTCTTCACTTAGTTGACGGATAGAACAAGTGTTAACCATAAGTAAATCGGCTCCCTTTGGAGTATCAGTTTCCTCATAACCGAAGTTCGAAAGCATACCGAACATTCTTTCAGTATCGGATTTGTTCATCTGACAACCCATAGTTTCTATATAAACTTTTTTCATAATCTTCCCTTTTTATAATAAATTCAACTGATTTTAATTATTATACAAAAAAGAATTCTTCGCAAATAAAATGAATACAATAGGTTAAAAGTGAATAGTGAACGGTGATGACTGAATGGTGAATAGTTTTATCTATCATGTCATTACGAGGAGAAAAGTCCATTACCTTTTCTCCCTCGCCCATTTATGGGAGAGGGGTGGGGTGAGGGTTCATATAAAGTAATGTCATTACGAACGGGTATTAAGTCATTTGTTGTGGAAATAAAAAAAGAGTCGCTAGTGTCGTAATCCCAAACACGGGATAAATTTTACGTGTCGGCGTAGCAACGCCGACCTACTGTTATTTCCTTAAATCTCCAACGCACATAGTGAAACCAGTCTTATCCCATTTACCAGTACCCCAACCGCCATAACCATCACTAAATCTTAAGTAATAAAAAGTATTAGGACCACTTTCTGTTGAAGATGAACAATAACTAGATGTAGGTAAACCTGATTTTGGATTAGCCTTTCTTATCTGATAAATTTTTATTAAAGTATCTTTATCGGGAAGCCTCATATAATGTTCAGCACAAGCTTTCTTTTCTCCAGCCCAATAATTATCCCAACTTGCATACTTACCAACTTTTTCAGATGTCCAATTAGGATCCCATTTTGTCATTTCTGCACTTCCTCCTTTAATTGGGGTTATAGAAGACGTAGCTCCTAAAACATACACACAACCAACTTCTGCAAAATACAACGAACCAGCCACAGGGCAAGGGTGACAAGTTTTGTCTGTATCATAATAACTCCATTTACAACAAGCATCAGATTCGCCAGTTATTGTTCTTTTCTTACAACAAGCTAACGATGTATCTGTTGATGAACAAACAGGTTCACAGGCAGGTAAACTACCGCAACCACAGGTTTTCCCTGCACATGGATCACAGTCAGGCAAATCTCCACAGCCACAAGTCAAACCATCACATGGGTCAGATGAGGCACTATCTTCTATTGGAGGTTGATTCAAAGCTATTATCCCACTTGGAGACATATCATAACCTGTTTTACTACGTACAGAATGGGTATATGTTCTCAAATCTCGTCCTAATACATTTGGACCTTTTGGTCCATTTACATCTATTAGGATATTGACATCTCCACCATTAACGCTCAAGCATACACTTGTTCCGTTTTTAAGAATTGCACAACTACCATCATAACTTGGGGTATATGTCTTTTTCTCATGGTCTGAATATTCTGAGTAAAATTTGCCAAAACAATCTTTTCCGCTTGTTCCACAATATTTTGATACTCGCAAGTATTTTTTCATATATGTTCCGGTATTTGTTGCAAGTGTTGTTTCATAGAATGATGGTTGGTTTTCTACGGCTGCTAATGAATCTATTGAATCTTGTAATGAATGAACTTCTCTATTAAATGCACTTTCAAATGCTTTA
>JBNMKP010000226.1:0-3080 GCA_050874405.1 bacterium | reverse complement strand
TTATTATGGAGCATCTTTAGTTTCAGATGCGTATTATTATGCGTATCAAATTCCGTCACTTTCTTTAATTTTGTTAGGCGGAGTTGGAGGACCATTTCACAGTGCAACTGTTGCAATCTTTTCTAAATTAATTCCAAACCTAAAAGAAAAACCATCTGAAACCGTAAACAAATTATATTCAACATTTATGACGGCAACGATAATCTTTTTCTTAGCATTATCAGTCATAATGTTTATTTTCCCAAGACAAATTATGGGATTAATTATTTCCGGCGGCTCTGCTGATATGGTTAATTTAGCCGCAATGCATTTAAAAATTATGACTCCACTTCTTGTTATTGGTGGAATCGTCGGGATTTATTATGGAATATTGATTATCTATCAACAATTTATGCTCCCGAATTTGTCCCCGATAATTATGAGTTTGGCAATAATTGGAGTTGTAATGGCAGTACCGAACGACCAAAAAGGCTATGCACTTGCTTGGGCAACAACAATTGGTGCTATTTTACAACTAATTATTCAGTATCCGAATATTAGAAAACTTGGTTATAAATTAAAACCGAATTTTGAATTTACAAACAATCAATATTTTAAAGAAATTTGCGAACTTTTATTTCCTGCTGTTTTGAGTTCAACTGTCGGACAAATTCATATTTATGTTGATATGTTTTTCACATCATCAATTTCTGAGGGTGCATGGACGGCAATCGGTTATGCCAACAGAGTTTTTCAATTCCCTGTAGGGATTTTAGTAACAGCATTTTTAGTTCCACTATTCCCAATATTTGCAAGACTTGTTGCAGATAAAGATTATGACGGAATTAAAAACTATTTTAATAAAGGTGTAGGAGTTTTATTCTTTGGCGCAATTCCAATTATCATAGGAATTTTAGTTGTCGGAATGGACGCAGTAAGACTTGTATTTGAACATGGTGTATTTGACGAAAAAGCAACATTTATGGTAACAGAAGCACTTTGGTTCTTGTCTGTTTCAATTATTCCTTATGTTTTCAGAGATTCAATCACAAGAGTTTATTACTCTTTTAATGATTCTGCAACTCCTTTCATCGTTGCATTTTCTTCAATTGTTCTAAAACTTGTCCTAAACTACATTTTAATTTCAAGAATGCATTTTGGTATCGGCGGAATTACATTATCAACATCTTTAGTAACCCTATTCAATGCTTGCGTTTTAGGAATTTTAATTACTAAAAACATGAAAATGGATTATAAATCACTTTTTGTAAATTTGTTGAAAATGGTTGTGTCAGGTGTTATAACTGGTATAGTATGTTGGTTGTGTGCAGCAGAGTTTGATAAAATTGTACACTTATCAAAAATACCGTTTGAAACAATTAAAATTTCATTTATCGCAATTGTTTGTTTGCTAGTATATATTCCGCTAAACTTGGCATTAAAAATGGAATATGCAAACGAGTTGTTTAATAGATTGTCAGCGAAATTTTTGAGAAAGTAGGGCAATTTTATTTCGGGGTAAAGTAAGTTAAGGTTCATATTATGAAACTAATTATCGGACCAAATATAGATGAAAAAAATGTAAGACTTGATTTTAAAGCAAGCCCAAGCAAACCGGAAAATATTCCAAGCTATACAATAAAAGGAAACAAAGCTGACGAATTTGTAAAAGAATACAATGCTCAATCTGAACGACTCAAAACGACAACCAAAGTTTGTGTCGCAACAGGAGGTATAGTTGGTTGGCTTGCTGCTCTGGAAACACTTGCAAATAAAACTCACAACAAAATGATTTCCGCAATTGGAATTCCTATAGGAATGACTGCAGGTGCAATAGTGTCAAGTATTATATCTTACGAACAGAAAAGTAAATTGATGGACAAGTACCATGTCGAAAAATACAAAAATTAGCAAATAAATTGAAAGAAGTATGATGAAAGAAATTTTAAAAGCAAATATAGATGAACGTCCATCAATGATTATAATAGGTATAATTGCACTATTTGTAATTATTGACGGATTCATTTGGTATCTGTTTTTTCTTCATCGAATTTCACTTTTGGCTACAGTGATTTCATCAATTGTACTTATCTTGATTTACATTCCAAGATTTTTGATAATAAAAAAACTTCAAAAAAAAGACGAGATAAAAATTATAGACGATTTCATTTTAATAAATGGAGTTGGGATAAATTTTGACGATATCATTGATTTTCGAGTACACGAGAAAAAGCCTCAAGTTGTATTTTTCATCAACAACAAAATGATTGTATTTAAGGAATGTACTTTTCGCCTAAAACTCAAAACAGAAGAACTCACATTCAACGTTATTGGTAGTGAAAAAAATAAACTGTTAAAAGAATTTTTGGAGTTAAAAATAAAAAAATAAAATTTATTTTTGACTATTTAAAATCTCGTACAACTTCTTTAAAATAATCAGGATTCGTTTTGGCTTTTGAGGCACAAGCAATACCATTTTTAGCCTCTGTGGAATTCAAATTGCAATATTTATCCATATCATTATAAGTCGTCCCTTTATCACCCATTGTCCGAAGTTCTCCATCTAAAAATTCAAACGTGAACAAATCATAACCCCAAATATTTGGTGGATTATTATATCCATTAATATCAACCAAAACCCACAAATAATCTTCGGCAGCAGGATTTTCAAATATCAAAAGAGTTCCGTCCGGCAAAATAATTTGCCCATCATCAAAATAACTACGAGGCACTGATTTTGATTTATCAAAAGTTTTGTAATTCACGTTATTTACATTTGCACAAGGTAACGCTTTGGTTGTCCAAACACCACAATCCGTAATACCAGTTAAATAATTTTTAAATGACGTATAGAAAGAACCACTTTGACGCGCATAAGAAGCCGGATCTAATGACACATCATCAGCCTCCATCTGTTTAAAAACTTGTTGAACAACAGAATAGGATTTTAAGAACTGGGAATGGAGCCTACGAGCCTTATAATTAGTTATAAGATTCGGAATTGTCAAAGCTGCAACTACTCCAATAATTCCAAGAGTGATTAGGACCTCTGCCAATGTGAATGCAACTCTTTTGTGGGGCAATAAGGCATTAAGGGAATA
>JBNMKP010000225.1:0-3099 GCA_050874405.1 bacterium | reverse complement strand
TTTTAAGACAAATAAATGAACTCCTTAATACAAAAGAAAAAGGAGCGCTTACAAGTAATGACTTTTCACTAGAAACTATCTACAGAAGAATTATTGGTATTTTCAGAGCAAACGAAAATTTGCAAGAAAAAATTCTATTCAAAATGATGGATTTAAGAGATAGTGACGAATTAAGTGGTCTTGAAAAATATGAAGAGCTCATTAGGTTTGAACAATCCCTAAGAAAAAAGACTAATACCGCTAAAAAACCTGAAAAACAACCAGATGAAAGAATTGATTACCAATTGTTAAACAAATTCAAAACGGCAATCACAGAAGATAATTTTAATCTAAAAAAAGTTTTCACTGATTATTATAATGAATTAAAAAATACCAAAACAATTGAAGAATTAAACAAAAAATTTCCAAAAATCAAAACACCAAAACGACCGGAAGATATAGTTGCAAAGAAAATTGAAGAAGTTTTGACAAGAGATTTCTACGAGGGAATGAGAGAAAATATTCACACAACAGGAGATGTTCTAAATTATATTGATGAACCCTTAACCGCAATAATCAAAGGAGTTGCAACTCAAAAAAAATTAGATGTTGTTCCATTTTTTAAAAAGATTGCAGAACCAGTTACTCTGCAAGTCTTAAACAGATACAAAAGTATTCAACGAAACGGTTTTTCTTCTGTGCCAGAAGTCAGAAAAAATAAACTTCCACAAGTTTCAGATTTAGATATCAAACTATTATTTTCAGACTTTGATGATTTTGTACTTTCATCAATCAAAAAACATTATTTGAATTTCGAAAAATTCAATGAAATGAAATACTCAAAAGACGGAACACAAATTAAACTATCAGAGCTTAAAAATTCAGATTATAAATTTGAAAAAATGTCTGATAAAATAAAACAAGTTATAAAAACAGCAAGTTCAATTGAATCAGCTCAAAAGGATTATGAACATTTTGACATTCCGGAATTCAAAAATCGTTTAAATACTTTTGCAAACAGTGAACTTGGGAATAACGAATACATCTTAAAAAATATTATTGATTTTGATGATTGTAGTTTTACACCGGAAGACAAAAAATCATTAATTAAATTTTTAAGAGGTCTTGATGATGTAAAAGACGGCAAAAAAGATATTGCAGAATTTGAACACGAAGTTAGAACAAATGAATTCACTCCGCAAGGCACAAAAAAACTTAACGAACTTGAACGTCAACAAAATGAACAAAAATTAAAACAAGCTCAAAAAAGAATTTCTGAATTGAATGATATAAAAAATAGTTTTGACCGTGCAATCAATCTTTTGTATATGAATAATTTGACAGATATTGCAAACACTTGTTCAAAATATCGTCCGACTTCATTAGAAGACAGTCACAATGGGAAATTTTTGACGAAATTAATTAATGAGAATATCAACCCTAAAACCCAACAACTAAACACTGAACAACTTGAAAAACATATATCTAGATGGGATACTTTTAACTACTATTCTCAAAATAAAAAACAAAATCAAGAGGTTCTTTCAAAAGCAATCAAATTTGCAACAAACCCTGATTCTTCAATAGACATAGATAAAGCCGGACAATATCTTATGAATTCTGAAATTGTTAAACTTTATCCAGAAAGCAAAGATTTCTATAAAAATCCAGAAATTTTATCAAAAATTATGGATAAAACAAATTCTAAAGATGAAGCAATCAAATACTTGTGCAAATTTGACAAATACAATGATTTAGCATCAGAAGATAAAAAAGAACTTTCAAAATTTGCAGATTTCTTTGATTCAAAAGACCCGATAGAAAAAGGAATCTTGAAAACGATTGTAGAACAAGATTATCTTCCATCTGATACCGTGATAAAAACCAAAACATCTACAACTTCAAATGAAGAAATCACAGCGACATTGAGTTCTAAAGCTAAAAAACAAATTGCAGATAAATATAAATACCCATTATGTCTTAGTTATTTGAGAAGTTTTGAAGAAGCCCTTCGTAACTTTGCCTGTGATTGGGGAACATCGGGTATTAAACGAACCGGTAAAAATAACAACACTCTTAAATATAAAATGGAATTAAAAATATCAGGTGAAGACGACAGACTATTTTCAAGTAATAATGATTACTACTTTGACGTCTTTTCAGACAAAGGTTTTCACTAAAACATTATTTTGAACGTTGGAAAAATGCCGCAATCTCTTTATGTGGGAAGAATTTGCGAATTGGACGACCATGCGGACAAGTGTATGGCATTTTTGTCGTGCGCCATTTCTTGATAATATCTTGCATTTGCCATACTGATAATTTTGTATTTGCTTTAACAGAAGCTTTGCAAGAAGTTGTAATCAAGATTTTTTCTTCAAGGTTATCAATATCGCCCTCAATATTTTCTAAAATATCTGCAATAATTTCTTTCGGATTAACTTTGGCTAATAGTTGAGGAACTTTTCTAAAAATAATTTCAGTATCATTTAGAAATTCTATTCCGTAACCAAATTTTTCGAACTTATCAATATGTTCTTTTATCAATGCAGCATCAGTTGAAGACAATTGAATTACATCTGATACAAACAACATTTGAGATACAATATTTTTTTCAGATTTTAATTTTTCATAAATATATCTTTCTTGTGCAATATGTTGATCAACAATTTCCAACCCCTCGTCAGTTTCAACAAGAATATAAGTATCATGATACTGCCCAACAATATTTTCTTCCGGCTCTACAGCCTGTGGTTGAGATGGCATAGAAAAACTTTGTTGTTTAAACGAATCACTACCACCGAAAGAAGTAGGTCTTTGGGCAAGCGGATTTTCTTCCAACTTTTTCATTCCTAAATCAGAAACATACATTGTATCAGTTTTTTCATCAAGATAAATATCTTTCTGGCTTTGAGGAAACTCAATAATTTGAGAATCTTGCTCTGTTGGTCTGTTATAGCTAAAACTTGGAGTATTATAATCAAATTCCGGTTTTGGGGCTTCTTTATAATTTGAAAGTCCGGCTTCTATAGCAGAATAAATGAAATTAAATATCTGGTTTGGATTTTTATAACGAACTTCTTTTTTCGTAGGGTGAACATTTACATCAACATCATGTTG
>JBNMKP010000224.1:0-3122 GCA_050874405.1 bacterium | reverse complement strand
TGAAAGCGAAGATTTAAGTATTGATTACAGAATAAAGGAAAAAGAGTCTGTAGTTAAAGATTTAGATGCAAAAATTAAAGTTGCAGATAATTATGGAACTCAAAATGAAGCATTAGGTTTGAAAGCTAAAAGGCAACGTGTTTTGCAAGAGTTGGATACTTTACGAAAACAACAAATGTACGGTGGAAGAGTATTAGGCGAAAAACAAGCATTCCACCAATCTTTCAAGGCAAAAATGCCGGTTATTTATAAAATTCAAGAATTTATTTCTCGACAAATTCTTTCTCGAGTTTCAAAAAAGGTTAAATCAGTTGTAACTTTGAGTGATTCTCTTGAACAGTTATCTGAAATTAGCAAGAGCGTAGATGAATTGATTGACATGAACGTTCCGTATGGGGAAAAGGTTCAGAATTATGAAAAGTTAACTGAATACTTGAGCCAAGCAAACATGATTCATTCCAGAATTTCTAAGTCTTTAGGGAAATAGTTTTAGACAATTCTAAAGTATACAATTATAAAGCCGACGCATACGGACTCACTCGCTTTGTCGGTTCAGCTCAACGGTTCGCTTTGTAAAGTTCGGAATGACAGTACGCCTACGTCATTCTGAGGGATAAACCAAGGAAATGACAATAAAATATTTCAAATTTACCCGAAGAATCTCTATCTAAACAAACTAGTTAGAATGTTTGACAAATTTGCCTAGTCAGAGATACTTCGCTACGCTCAGTATGACGAATGCGTTTAAGATTTAGAGGGGGTTCGGGGGCATAGCCCCTGATGACTCGAGCCATTTAATCATTCGTGTTTTTCTTTTTCGGTTCTACTTTTTCTTTTTTCATCGAAATAAAAAAGAAAAAGTGAACATTATTAAATGTTGGGGTTTCAACCCAAACCTACGTTATTATTCTTAATTTTAGAGAATAAGAAATAAAAAAGCTGGATTCTTTCGGGCTAAAGCCCTCAGAATGACAAATGCGAAAAGCCTTTTTCAAATTTAGTCATTGCGAGCAAATGCGAAGCAATCCAGCTGATTTTTATTGCGGCATTGCTACGCCAACTTACTTAAAAAAAATATTCTTCCATATACTTACTGTTAAAAAATAATTAAACTTGATAATTATTATCATCTTTTTGTGCTATCATAATTTTAACAAAGGAGAAAAAGTTATGTATAACACAAAAAAGATAGCTGATGATTTATTTTGGGTTGGAGCAAATGACAGAAGATTATCTGTATTTGAAGGCGTTTATCCTGTTCCAACCGGAGTTTCATATAACTCATATTTATTAATGGACGAAAAAACTGTACTACTTGATACAGCTGACAAATCAGTTACGCACCAATTCATGGAAAATGTTGCACATGTTTTGGGCGAAAGAAGTTTAGATTACTTGGTAATCAACCATATGGAACCTGACCATTGTGCAGAAATACCTTGTATTGTTAGGAAATATCCAAATGTTAAAATTGTATGTAATGCAAAAATCAAAACAATGCTTGGTCAATTCTTTGACTTTGAATTACCGGAAGAACAATTAGTTCTTGTAAAAGAAGGCGATACATTAAATACAGGTAAACACAACCTAACATTTGTATTTGCACCAATGGTTCACTGGCCAGAAGTTATGGTTACATATGATACAGTAGATAAAATTTTATTTTCAGCAGATGCTTTCGGAAGTTTCGGAACTGTTGACGGAAACATTTTTGCTGATGAAGTTGACTTTGAACATAGATATATGGACGAAGCAAGAAGATATTACACAAACATTGTTGGTAAATATGGCCCACAAGTTCAATCATTATTGAAAAAAGCTTCTGGATTAGAAATCAAAATGATTTGTCCATTGCACGGTTTTGTTTGGAGAAAAGATTTTGACAAATTTATTGACAAATACGTAAAATGGTCAACTTATACGCCAGAAATCCAATCTGTATTAATTCCTTACGCATCAGTTTATGGTGGAACTCAAAACGTAGTTGAAATTTTAGCATCAAAACTTGCTGATTTAGGTGTTAAGGATATAAAAATTGTTGATACATCAATTACAGATTCTTCTTACGTTGTATCAGATGCTTTCAAATATTCACACATTGTATTTGCATCAACAACTTATAACAATGGAATATTTATTTCTATGGAAAACTTGTTGCACGATATTGTTGCTCATAATCTTCAAAATCGTAAAATTGCAATCATTGAAAACGGTTCTTGGGCTCCAACTTCAGGAAAATTAATGACAGATTTGGTTTCTCAATTGAAAAATACTGAAATTATTGGCAACAAATTAACCCTAAAATCTACAATTAAAGAAAATCAAATGGAAGAAATTGAAAATCTTGCAAAAGCAATTGTAGAAACACTTAACAAATAAAAAAGGAGATAATTATGATGGATAAAAAACTTGAACAAGCATTCAATGTACAAATCAATAAAGAATTATACTCAGAATATTTATACCTAGCAGTGAAAGCAGTATTTGCAGAACTTAAATTGACAGGTTTTGTAAACTGGATGGACGTACAAGTTCAAGAAGAAAGAGCTCATGCAATGGGTATGTATGATTACGTAACAACACGTAATAACCACCTTGAATTTAGTGCAATCGATAAACCGGAATTAAAAGGAACAACACCTTTAGAAATTTTTGAACAAATTCTTGAACACGAAGAATACGTAACATCTTGTATAAATTCATTGATGGATGTAGCTGAAGAAGTTCGTGATAGAGCTGCAATTTCTTTCTTGGATTGGTATTTGAAAGAACAAGTTGAAGAAGAATCAAATGTTGGAACTGTATTAGCTAAATTAAGACTAATTGGCGACGACAGACAGGCTTTATTCAACCTTGATAAAGAATTAGCAACAAGAACATTTGTTGCTCCGGTTATTGGATAATTTTATTATTATTCAAAATTATTTTTAGACAGGATGCGAAATTTCGCATCCTGTTTTTATCTTAATGAAAATGCTAGAAATAGCAGTACAAATTCATCATACTTCGCTTTGCTCAGTATGACGAATGCGTTTAAGATTTATAAGGGGTTCGGGGGCATAGCCCCTGATGACTCGAGCCATTCAGTCATTCGTGTTTTTCTTTTTCGGTTCTACTTTTTC
>JBNMKP010000223.1:0-3133 GCA_050874405.1 bacterium | reverse complement strand
TGTATATAATAATTTTTACCATCTATTGCATCACTTATAACAAATTTATAACCTTTCACATTGATATTTGGCAAACTATTTGACAATTTCAAACCAAAAGGCAAAGAAGTCAAAGGTTCGTTTTGATTATCATTTTGAGGCAAATAATCTTCGACTAACAATGAGCCATCTTTTTTAATTGCTAAATTTCCATACAAATTCTTCGCATCAATATCAGCAAGTTGAACTTTTTTCATCAACAAAGCCAACAAAGAAAGTCTAACTTTGAAATTTTCAGACTTGAAAAACGGATCATTTGAGGTCGGAATGGATAAAGAAAATTCTTTAACTTTTAACCCAACAGACAAATCTGGAGCAGTTGTCACCCCAACACCATCAAGTTTTGAATCAAAACCTGTTGAAGTTTTAATCATTGCTTGAATTTGAGAGCAATACGAATTTGCAATCGGCGACAACACAATCGGAGATATCAAAAACAGGACGTACAACGATGCCACTATAGAGCCCAAAACAATACCAAACTTTTTAAGTTTTGCTTTATCAAAACGAATATTCATATCCCTACCTCATATCTATTTTTTATTAATTTTATCATAAAACACTAAATTTGAACTAATCTACACGATAGTTTTTATAAAAGAAATTGCATCATCTTTTGTTGTTACATCACCAGATATTTGAGCTTCGTGCAATTCGTTCATAATTTGCCCCAATTTTGGAGATGGAGAAATTCCAAGAATTTGCATAACCTCATTACCATCAAGCAACTTCGGTAATGGTTTTATATTTTCTATCGCATTCAAATAAAAATCTAGTAAAGAATTTAATAGCGAAATATTTTCATTAACAATTTCTTCCGTAATCTCCGGACCTCTTGCAGAAAGTCTATCTGCTTGAGCAATTAATACATTATCAATTGCATCATCACCCATTTTTCGAACAAATCTCATCATTACTTTGTCGGTCAATTCAGGAGAAGACACAACCGCCGTAGGATACATGTGTTTTTTTATAATAAGCGTTATATATTCAATCTGTTTATTTGAAAAACACATCTGCTTTAATATCGGTTTTGCGAGTTTTGAGCCAACATCATCATGTTTAATAAACCTATGACGTCCGGTTTCTTCTTCAATTGTCCAAGTAGAAAATTTTCCGATATCGTGCATAAAACTTGCAAGTTTTAAATGAGCTAGTCTTGAAAATCCTCCAAAATCGATTTTATCCATGTGTTCTTGCACTTTAGCTGATGAATTTTCATAAAGAAGTTCAACTTGTCTTACCGTTTCAATACTATGATGGAACAAATCTAAATGGTGATGAAGATTTGGCGGAACTTGTTTTAACTCTTTTACAAACGGGAATAAAATTTCCAAAATTCCGCACTCGTCCATTTTTAACAATGCACGATGCGCGTATTTCCCGCTGAATAATTTCATCAACTCATATTCAACACGTTCTTTAGCCGGTCGAGAAATCAATTCCTTATACTTTTTGCAAACATCAAGCAAATGAGAATCAATCCCAAAACCTAACAACGAATAAAAACGGAAAACTCTCAAAATTCTCAATGGGTCATCTGTAAAGTTTTCATCTTTTATTCCCCGAATAATTTTGTTTTCAACATCTTGAATTCCACCAACAATATCAAGAACTTCGCCATTTTTGATATCAACAGCAATTGCATTTATTGTCAAATCTCTTCTTTGAATATCTTTTTCCATAGAATTTTCAACAGGATTTGTAATATCTAAATAATTAATTTTATCTTTCAAAACCACACGGTAAATCTTATTTTCAACATCTAGCGGAATAAATTTTCCATCAAAAAACTCTGCCACTTTCTGAGCAAAAACACCTGCATCAATATCAGTAACAATCAAATCCCTATCATAGGTATCTTTTCCCATCAAACAATCACGAACAGAACCCCCAACAAGATAAATTTTATTAGGGAAAAAACTTGCTATATTATTTAAAATATCATCATTTTTAATTTTATTTGTTAAAGTTTGAATATTCATAAATTATATTTCCTAAAGCAACAACTACTGCAGTGTCAGCTTTCGATATCATATCGCCAAGAGTCAGCATCTCAAAATTCTTTTCCTTAAAATAGTCAAATTCTTTTTGAGAAAATCCACCCTCAGGACCAATAATAACAAGGACTTTTTCCCCTTTTTTGATTGGATTTAAGTTGAAAACATCACGAACAGTTTTATCTGCAATTCGTTCACAAAAAACAATTATTTTAACAAAAGAGTTGTTATTTATGACTTTATCAAGAGTCGAAACATCAAAACACTCCGGAACAAAAGCTCTTTCGCACTGTTTTGAAGCCTCAAACATTATTTTTTGCCATTTTGCAACTTTCTTTTCAGCAACGGATTTATTCACCGCACAATTGTCCGTCAAAATGGGATAAACACCGGTGACACCAAGTTCTGTAGCTTTTTCAATCAATAAAGTTTGAGCATCACTCCTCAAAGGACTTTGAGCCAAATACAATTCAAAATCCAAAAATCTTTTTGACGGATAGGATTTGTCGATTTCAGATACAATTTCAGAATTTGTAATTTGTAAAATTGTTGTTTCATATTGAGTTTGTTTTTCATCTATGAGCAAAAGTTTTTCACCGGCTCTAGCCCTCAAAGCTCTTGCAATATGAATATAATTATCCTTATCTGAAATAGAAACTTTGTTATCAGTAATTTGATTTGAATTTATAAAAAAATGTGGCATAACAAACCCTTTCGTCTAAAAAAATTATATCACAGATAAAAATGAGAATAGAGTAGCCTGTTAAGGTCTATAGGTTATTATGGGGAATAAGGAAAATGGCAATAGAGAAATAAGTTCCTTACGTTTTAACTTATTTCCTTCCTGATTAGTGAGGGTTAGGGTGGGTAATAAATATATTCTCCCTCTCCCTTATTTTAAGAGAGAGAGTTGGGGTGAGGGTTTATTAATAATTCCAGTGTTCAAGATTACGACGTCACTCTGTGTAGGCTATTTTATACTCTGCTCGGCTTGTTTCCTCGTAAGGACATGCCTTTAATACAAGAAACGATTCCCTCGCCCCTTGTGGGAGAGGGGTAGGGAGAGGGGGACATGTCACTACGAACGGGTAATA
>JBNMKP010000222.1:0-3162 GCA_050874405.1 bacterium | reverse complement strand
TACTATTACAGTTACAACACAGAAGGGAATGCTTTTTTAGGTAAATATCCTGCATTAAAAAATCCAAGGCGACAAAGTGAATATTTATTACCATCAATGGCAACATTTGTTGAACCGCCAAAAACAAAAGACAAAGAAATTGCTATATGGAATGGGACATCTTGGGATACAGAGTCTGATTTTAGAGGCGAAACTCAAATAAATATTGAGACAAAAGAAAGTTCAATTATTGACTATGTTGGTGAAATTAAGTCAGGTTTTCAAAAAGTTTCAAAAGAAATGGCTTTAGATATTTTAAACAATCCTGAAAAATACAAAATGGTGGATAAAAAATTTGTAGACATTTCAGATACGGAAGAATATACACAATACATGAAATTAAAAGAAATTGAAATTAGAAAATCTGAAATTACGCAGGAATTATTGGAATTAGATTCAAAAAGAATCCGAGCGATTTGTGAACCAGCGGTTAAAGATGAAACAACTGGCGAAACTTGGTTAGATTATTACAATTCAGAAGTTGAAAGATTAAGAACAGAATTAAAGGAATTAAATGAAACTTAATAAGATAAAAACCCCACAATTAAATCAAAACGGTTATCACAAGAACCTCTTAACAAAAGAAAGAATCGGAACACTTTTTATTTATCCGATAGATTTTACTCCTGATGACTGTTTATCTTGTGATGGATATTCTTTGCTGATTGAGGATTTTCAAGAACTATATTCAATTATTGGCACAAAATTCAATCAAGCAAATGATGAAGTCGGCACGTTCAGAGTTCCTGATTACAATGTTTCAAAAAGATTTTTGCAACCCGGAAGTGGAGCCGGAGCAACGATTGAGGCTGGACTTCCAAATATTACAGGTGGCTGGAATAACGTTGGAGCAGAACCAGGATACAACAATGCTTCTGGAGCTATTTATGGAAATAATATTGGCGGAACTTTCTTTTATCACGCAAATGGAAGAGGTGGCTCAATGGGTGGGTTTTATTTGAATGCATCAATATCTAGTGCAATTTATGGAAAATCAAATACTGTTCAACCGCCATCTCAAATCGTTCATATAGTAATTAAATACAAGTAGAATTATGGAAATATTAAATTTAAACACAAAAGATTTAAATCAAAATGAATATTCAATAAATAAATTAACAAAAAACAAAATAGGAGCGTTATACACTTTTCCAATAAATTACACTCCTAATGATTGTTTATCTTGCGAAGGTTACTTATTAAATATTGCTGATTATAAAGAATTACACAATGTTATAGGTTCAAAATTCAACAAAACTGATGATCCAAAAGAAAAATTTAGAATCCCTGATTACAATATTTCGAGTCGTTTTTTGCAACCTGGGAGCAAAGCGGGAACAACGATTGAAGCAGGAATACCTGACCACACTCATACCGTAACCGCTCTTTATTGGGATGCGAACGGTATTGTAGAAGAAGGTCGAGGAAGTCCAGACTACGGTCATCAAAAATCGCTAACTACAAGTAAGGCTTCTGCAAATAATTCGATTTACGGAAAGTCTAAAACCGTCCAACCGCCATCACAGGTGGTACATATATGTATTAAATATAAGTAGGTAAAAATGGAAATACGTTCATTAAAAACAAGTCCTCTTAATCAAAATAATTATAATAAAAACGCTCTAACCTCTGAATTTGTCGGTTCATTAGTTATTTATCCTAAAAATTACATCCATGAAAAAACTCCTTCTTGTGATGGATATGTTTTAAAAATACAAGATTATGAACAACTTTATTCTGTTATAGGCAAAGATTTTAATAATGGTAGTGAATCAAACGATGAATTTAGAATCCCAGACTACAATATTTCAGGACGTTTTTTGCAACCAAGTTCTAATGCAGGAACAAAAATAGAAGCAGGACTACCGAATATCGTTGGTGTAGTTGGAGCAATTGGTATTACTGGAGCAAAATATACAGGTGCATTTTATAACCATAGTAAAGGTGGAACCTTATCGAATAGTGGCGATCCTGATTTTAATGCAGGATTTGATGCATCTAGATGTTCTACAATTTATGGGAAATCCAAAACTGTTCAACCAGCTTCACAAGGTGTTCATGTGTGTATCAGATATAAATAAGGAGAATAAAATGACATCACTAACTAAAATTTGTCTACATTGGACAGCAGGAGCGAATAAACCCTGTAATACGGATTTAAATGCATATCACTTTCTTTTTGATAAAGACGGCAATGAGTACAAAGGAAAATTTACACCTGAAGATAACTTGAACTGCTATGACGGAAAATACGCAGCACATTGTGGTGGAGGAAATTCAGGTTGTATTGGAGTTTCTTGTTGTGGAATGTACGGATTTAATCTAAAAGACAAGAAAACAAAATATCCGCTAACGCAAAAACAAGTGGAGGCGATGTGTCGTAAAGCAGCAGAACTTTGTTTGAAATATGGAATTCAAATTTCTGAAAAAACTGTATTTACACATTATGAATTTGGGCAAACTCACCCTAAAACTTCAAGCTACGGAAAAATCGATTTTACATATCTTCCGTATTTACCCAATCTACCAAAAGAAAGAATTGGTGATTATCTCAGAAATAAAATCCAATGGTATGTTTTACAAAATCAAAAACAACAAAAGAAAGGAAAATAATTTATGAACATTTTATCATTTATCAAAAGTTGGAAAGACTTCAGTACAATTTGGACTATTATACAACCATTTATTTTGAAGCTAATTAAAAAGAATGTTCCAACGACTATTACAAAATTGTACGAAAACCTCGCAAAATACACCCAACCTGCGATTGATAGTTTGTTTAGATTAAAAGAAAAAATAAAAAACTCCCCAAATGAACTTGACGATTATTGTTTTAGTCAAGGAGTTTCAGCGATTGAAACATTTGCTAATTATTTGTTAGAAGTTGCAAAGGAATTGAGAGCATAAATATTGTGTCTGAATGATACGAAATAGGTGCAATAGACTTGAATAGTCACTGCACCTATTCGATTAATGTCAGTGTAAATAAGCGAAAAGAAAGGATAACAATATGGGTATTTGTTTAGAAGAAAAAGAAGAAGAAAATTATCAAGCATTTATGAATGAATTGGAAAAGATTTCTAAAAAATATGGCATAGCTTTTGAAGGTTGTGGAGCATTTGC
>JBNMKP010000221.1:0-3206 GCA_050874405.1 bacterium | reverse complement strand
GTTCTACTCCATTTGCGTATTTTGTAATTTTTAATCCAAAATATATTCCAGAATTAAGCTCAATTAACAATATTTCTAATTTGCCTGTCTGGGTTTTGATTTGGATTTGTGCAATGGGCTTGATTTCTACGGCTTTGTATTTTCCAAGTATTGTAAGACGAGTTCGTGATATTGTAGGTGATGTTGATGATAATAGAGTTTATCTTGTTTCATCTGTTCTATCTGTAATCGTATTTGTTGCTTATACCCCTGTTGGTGCAAATTTTTGGGGTAAATGGTTTTCATTTTTTGTAATTCTTGTTTTGATATTTCAAAAAGGTAAAATTTCATCTCAAAGACCTGCAAATACTCTTATCAAATTTAATTGGGGCGCATTTTTAGGAACATGGATTTGGGGATTGTTCAATAAAGCTCCAATGACGGTTTTGATGTTGCCATTATGTTTAACTTTTGGTTGGTTTCCGTTTATGTTGATTTGCGGTTTGAAAGGGAATGAATGGGCTGCAAAATCAGAAGACATTGAAGATGAATCTAGTTTTCATAAAAATCAAGAAAAGCAATCTGTAATTTGGGCTGTTCTTACTCCGATAATAATTCTTTTAGGTGGCTTTGGAATGGTAATCGGTTCAGGCATCTTGGCTTATAATTATGGAAAAGCTCACCCTGAATTTAAAACTCAATTGGTAAAAATTTCTGATTCATATCAAGATGCTGCAATAAAATCAAATTTCACAAAAATTGATTTAAATAAGGATTCTTATAGTTTTTATATTGAACCGGAAATCTGGAATAAATTGTCGCAAAGTTACAAAATCAAAATGTTTGATATGGCTGCAAATTATGCAGCTTCTCAATATAAAAAGCCCGAAACCAGATTGAAAGAAATGGAAAAATATCCATTTGATGTTGTTTCAATGAACAAAACAAAAATTTATAGTTCATTTAATAATGAAGTCTTGGCAAGTTTTGATTTGGATTTACAAGAATATTCTAAGAATTTGAAATTCGCAAAAAGTCTATCTGATATTATGTCTTTGACAAATTCAGGTTATAAAATAAATTCAAATCCAACATTGCCATAAAGTGGAAATATTTATTTTGCGATTTTTGTTGTTGCTAGATACTTGTCTAAAATTTTACAAGCATCTCCAACAAGTTCTTTGCATGGTCTTTTTTTATAATATTCAGTCGTTCTATCTGATGGAGTTGGAGAATCTTTTTTGTGGTCAAGTCCTAATAATTCTCTGCAAATAATAGAACCATTCATTTTTTCAAATTCTGCCGCTAAGTATTGAATTCTTTTGTAATGTTCTGTTTTTTCATCTTTGTTTGCATTTGTGGAATAGCCGAGTGCAAGCCCTACAACCATAAACATTCCGCTTACTGTTCCGCAAACTTCTCTCAATCTTCCCATACCCGCACCAAAGGAAGATGAAACTTTTAATGCTGTTTCAAAATCCATGCCCAATTCTTCGGCATAAGCTGCAAATACGGATTGTGCGCAATTATATCCGCTTTGGAATAAATCTTTTGCTTTTTCTTCGTGATTCATAAAACTCCTTATACAAATAATTCGTACAAAATTACAGAAACAGGAGTTGCAAGATTCAATGATTCTACTGTTTTTGCCATTTCAATTTTTAGAGAATTTGTTGAAAAATTTATTAACTTTTCTGTGAGCCCGCTTGCTTCACTTCCAAATAGTACAAGTGTTTGGGCTTTTTTTATTTTATATTCTTTTAATAAATTTTTTGAACGTGGAAGAGTTGCTATTCTTTCGTAATTTTCAAAAAGTTCTTCTAATTCTTTAAAATCTGAAATGTGAAAAATTGGAATTTTCCACAAATTTCCAACTGTAGAGCGAACACATTTAGGGTTGTAGATATCTACACTTTCTCCGAATAAAACTATTGCATCAACTCCGAATGCAACTGATGATCGAATAATTGTTCCTAAATTTCCTGCATCTTTAATGTTTTCTAGAAGTAAAACTTTTTTTGTGTTTTTTAAAATGTTTTTATTATATTCTTTTTGAAAACCTACAGCTATTGCAGTTGGTGCAGATTCAGTTGTTGAAAGCTTTTTCAAAACCGGTTCTGTTGTTTCAATAACCAAATTTTTTGCAAATTCATAGTCTTTAATTTTGTTTTTATCAACAAAAATATGTTCTAATTTAATTCCAAAATCGTAGGCTTCTTTAATTGCTTTAAAACCCTCAAGTAAGAATTTGCCACTTTGAGTCCGGTATTTTTTTTGCTGTAACTTTACGGTTTCTTTGACCAAATCATTATTTACACTTGTGATTTCCATTATATAACCTCAAAATTTGCTAATTCTTCCAATTCTTCATCTGATAACATTTCAAAATTTATCAGTTTTCGTTCATAATTCATGTGAACAAAAGAATGAATTTCGTTGTCTTTAAAGTAACATGAGTTTTCTAATCGAATTCCGAAAAATCCCTCTTTGTACAGCCCCGGTTCAATTGAAAATACCATTCCGTCAAGTATTGGAGTTTTTGCAATTTCATTTGTACTCAAATTTGGTGGGTATTCATGAACATTTATTCCTATTCCATGTCCTAAACCGTGATTGAAAACAAATCCGTCTAAATCCTGAGAATCAAAGAATTTATGCACTTCTTTATCAATTTCAAAACCTATTAGCGGTCTTTGTGTATGTTTTTTTGCATAATTAAAACCTAACAAAAATGCTTTTAAAACTGTTGTATAAATCTTTTTTTGCAATTCTGATGGTGATCCTTTAACAAAAACTCTTGTGATATCTGTTGCAAGTCCACCTTCAAAATAAGCTCCGCAA
Organism: bacterium; assembly: GCA_050874405.1. Classification (GTDB taxonomy): domain Bacteria; phylum Cyanobacteriota; class Vampirovibrionia; order Gastranaerophilales; family Gastranaerophilaceae; genus Zag111. The sequence goes on along the minus strand of JBNMKP010000221.1, from coordinate 386 downwards.
TCAATCAGAACAAGACTTCCGTCTTTGATAATTTCATCTTTTGAAGACTTTGAATAATGCGCAAGAGCAGAATTTTTATCTTTTGCCACGATAGATTTAAAACTCAATCCTAAAGCCCCTTGTTTTTTGAATTCTTTTTCAAGTTGATTTGCGATGTCGAATTCTGAAAGGTTGTCGTTATTATAAATATATTCTCGTATTGCTCTAACAGCTTTATCTGTTCTTTCAAAAGCAGATTTCAAATGATTGATTTCTATATCATTTTTTTGCGATTTCATTGTTTTTACAGGACTTGTTTCAATTGAAAGCGCTTTTTCTCCTAGTAAATTATAGTCAAATCCATTGATAGTATTTTTATCAACATAAACTTTTTTATCAATATTTGC
>JBNMKP010000220.1:0-3233 GCA_050874405.1 bacterium | reverse complement strand
TTTCGATAAGAATTTGGTTGATGTATTTATGTCAATTTCGACCGACAAAATCGTGAAAGTATTCTTATCTGAATCACACGGAAAAATTGAACCTAAAGACGAAGAATTCTTGAAACAGTACGATTTGATGTCTATTTACAGGTTTGTAAATATCGAAAATCCGACTGATGACCAAAAACGTTTGTTAGAATTGTTTAACAAATATTATTTAGGTAGTTATGAACCAAAAGAGGAGGATATGGTTTAATGAAAAAACATCTTGTCCTTTCTTTATTTGTTTCAGTTTTCGCGGTTAATCAGTGTTTGGCAATCAATATGAACGGAATTGCTCCTGTCAATCCGTTAGATGCAAATCCGTCAACTTATCAAGAACAAGTGAATTTGCCGTCTTTTGAACTAAAAAAAGGTTCACTTACTCGCAATGCCATAAAAAATCAATATACTATTGCAATGGATAAATTTATGCAGGCAAATGTTCGTTCTTCATATCAAGATTTTAGAATGTTGATTGATAATGTTATGCCAAGTGATTATATCTATATGCGTTTGACTCACGAAATGGCATCTATCGGTTTTTTCAGCTTGTCTGAACTTGCAATGTCAAAGATTAAAGATGAAGAAATTTCTTCTTTATTAGAAGAGGATATTAAAAATTATTATTTCCCAAATTGCAAATTAACTCACAAAGATCAAATGTATCTTGCTGAAATTTATTCAAATATTATGTACAATGACCAAAGTCGTGAAGCTACATCAGAACTTATGAAACAATCATCTTTATTGAATGATTCAGATTACGCAAATTACCTTGTAGCTTTTGGTTCAATGAAAAACGGAGATATAAAACAAGCTGTTAAATCTATTGATATTGCGATTGATAAAAATCCAAAAAATATCAATTACAAACGTTTGCGAGCTGAAATTTTGGCTCAATCAAATAAACCTCAAGAGGGCTTAAAAGCTCTTGAAGACTTGAAGTCTAAGGATATTAATACTGTAGTTTTCGATAAAGAATTACACTCTTCTCAACAGTATATTTTGTACAAATCTGCAAAAAATGATTACTGGAAAAAATATCACTTAGCATATTACTATTATGACGAAAACCAGTTGAATAAGGCATTGAGGGTTTTACAGGCTTCAATTTCCGGCAAAAAAAATATCAACAAAGAAGTTTATGCCTTGACTGCAAAGGTTTATTTTGAATTGAAGGAATTTGAAAAAGCACAGGATTATGCGCTAAAATCTGTTGATATTGATAAATCTCATACACAAGCTTTGATTGTTTTAGGTGATGTTGCATTTAGAAATAAAGATTATAAACTTGCAGAAAGCTATTACAAAAAAGCTAGTAATAAAGATACCGGTTTTGATTCGTCAATTCGCCTTGCAAAAACTTATCAACAATTGAATAACGAAAGACGAGCTAAAGACATTTATTCAAAGGTTTTGCGTGCAAGTTCAAAGGCTTATGAAGCTTATTATCAAATGGCATTACTTGAAAAAGACAGAGAAAATGCATATCTTAAAAAAGCCCTTGCAATAAATCCTAATTTCAAAGACGGTTGGATTGACTTGGCAAGACTTGAAATCACAAAAGAAGATTACGAAAAAGCTTTATCATTTTTGGGTATTGCAAAATATATTGACGATAGTGATTACAGATATTATTATTATTTAGGTTTGGTATTAAAAAACAAAGGATTGACCGCTGATGCTCGTCAAAACTTTGAAAAGAGTTTAAATTTGAACCCTGATTACAGTTTAGCAAAAGAGGAATTGAGTATATGATTAAAAAAAATCTATTGATTGTTGAAGACCATGAGTTGACAAGATTTGGGTTAAAAACGGCATTTGAAGATGTTGATTATATTGACGTGATTTATGAGGCTGCAACAGCAGAAGATGCTCTTGAAATATTCAAAAACAATCAGATAGATTTAGTTATTATGGATTTAGGGCTTCCTAATATGAACGGAATAGACGCAACTAAAGCAATTCATGACATGAACAAAGATGCTAAAATTATTATCCTAACTTCTCATAATGATGAAAAAGAAGTTCTGAACAGCTTAAAAGCAGGTGCAAATGCTTATTGCTCAAAGGAAATTAATTTGCAAAGACTTGTTCAAGTTGTTCAATCTGTTGCAGATGGTGCTGCTTGGTTTGACCCTAGTATTGCTCATATCGTTTTGCAAGCTACAACTAATACCAAAATGAACACCGAACCAGATACGAGCTACAAAAATTATGACTTAACCGCAAGAGAAGCTCAAATTTTGAAACTTATGACCGAGGGTTTTAGTAATATGGAAATTGCTCAACATTTGGTTATTAGTGTTAATACGACAAAAGCTCACGTTGCAAGTATTTTGCAAAAACTGGAAGTTGATGATAGATTGCAAGCTGCTTTGAAAGCTTTGAAATATCAAATTGTGTAGCATTTTGAAACTAAAGGAATATCGTTGATGTCTGATTTGACTAAAATATTATTAGTTGATGACAATCCAAAGTATTTAGCAGATGTTCTCCCTTTTTATGGATATGACTTAAAGTGCGTATCTGACGGGGTTCAAGCTCTCAGTGCTTTAGATAGTGATGAGTTCTTTGATATAGTTTTGCTTGATGTAATGATGCCAAATATGAATGGTTGGGATACTTTAAAAGCAATCAGAAAAAATCCGAAAACGAGAGATATTCCTGTAATCATGCTTACTGCTGTGAACGAAGACCAAAAGATGATTTCAGGACTCAAAATAGGTGCTGATGATTATATAGTCAAACCGTTTATTTTACCTAATTTACTTGCAAGGATTGAAGCTGTTTTGCGCCGTACTAAAAGGTCTACACCGATTGTAAAGAGTGAAAATGTTACGATAAATCAAGCTGATAATTTTAACTCCTTGACTAAGAGAGAAAAAGATGTTTTATTATTAGTTACGCAGGGTGAAAGCAATAAATCTATTGCGGATAAACTTGTGTTAAGTGAGGTTACCGTAAAAAGTCACCTTAACAGTATTTTTAAAAAATTGAACGTGACAAATCGTACCCAAGCAGTGCTTGTTGCAATGCAAATGAATTTAGTAGAAAATAATAAATAAATATATATTTAAGGAGATAAGAATGATTGATTATACAAAAGAAGAATTATTATCTTCGCTTGAACGCAACCCCGAAAAATTTAATGAATGGAAAAAAGAAGTTGAAGAAGTTGACTTAAGCGAAGTTGATTT
>JBNMKP010000219.1:0-3242 GCA_050874405.1 bacterium | reverse complement strand
CGAAGAAAGAGTCTTTAAAGATCTCTACAATTTAAAGGCTCTCGCCCTACTCCTATATTATTTACGATGTTTTGTTTTTTGTCAAGTGTCATGTTCATTGTTATTCAAACAACGCATTTATAAAATCTTCGGTGTTAAAGGCTTTCAAATCGGTCATTTGTTCGCCAACTCCAACAAGTTTAACAGGAAGTTTCATTTCTTTTGCAATTGCAATAATAATTGCCCCTTTTGCACTTCCGTCAAGCTTGGTTAAGGCAACACAAGTTAAATTTACGGACTCTGAAAAAACTTTTGCTTGTTGCAAACCGTTTTGCCCAGTGTTGGCATCAATAACTAGAATGCTTTCACGTAGAGAATTTGGGGCTTGTTTATCAATGACTGTTTTAATTTTTTTCAATTCTTCCATCAGGTTGAACTTATTTTGCAAACGTCCGGCAGTATCAACAAGAATTACGTCATAATTTTCATTTTTTGCTTTTTGAATTGCTTCATAAACAACGGAAGCTGGGTCTGCCTTGTCGCGTCTGACAATATCTGCTCCTGCTCTTGTTGACCAGATGTTTAATTGCTCTTCTGCTGCAGCTCTAAAAGTATCGCCTGCTGCAATTAAAACTTTTTTACCCTCTTGTTTGAATTGATATGCCATTTTTGCAATTAGGGTTGTTTTTCCTGCTCCATTTACACCTGCAATGAAATAGATATTTAATTCATTGTCTTTGTAGTTAAGTTCAGTAGAACCGGCTTCTGATAGCGTTTTTTGGAACTCTTCTTTAAGATAGTTTTTCAATTCAGATGGTTTTGCGTTCTTTTTATTTCGTAAGTTGTCTACAAGTTCTGCTGCATAATTTACGCCTAAATCTGCACTGATTAAAGTATCTTCAATATCATCAAGAGCGAATTCAGAGTATTCTGTGTCTGTTGATTCTACATTTGACAATACATTACCTACAAGTGATTGAGCAGTATTAGACACTGCTTGTTTTAAATTTTCAATTTTATCTTTAAAAAATCCGAACATACAATTATAATAGCATAAATAATGGAATCCGCTATCCCATAAATTACAATATGTCTAGTGGGTCAACATCTACAGTCATTCTGATATCTTTTGGTGCGGTGATTTTATTTAAAAAGCTTGAAATGAATTGATGTCCTTTTTGGTCCAATTTATTTTTTATAATTATCTGAAATCTAAAATAACCATTAATTCTCTCAATTACGCAAGGTGTTGGGCCAAGAACTTCTAACCTTTCGCCAAAACCAAATTTTTCAATCATTGTGCAAAGTCTTAGTGCAATTTCTTGTGCTGCTTTCTCTGCTCTGAAATTATTAGTTGAACTCAAAATTAGTCTTATTATTTGGCTAAAAGGAGGGTAGTCAAAATCTTCTCTCGATTTAATTTCTTTTTCATAGAATTCAAAATAATTTTGGGATTTTGCACTTTCTAGTGCGTAATATTCAGGATTGTAAGTTTGGAAAAATACTCGGCCTTTGAATTCTCCTCTTCCGGCTCTTCCTGCAACCTGCGTTAAGAGTTGGAATCCTCTTTCTGAAGCTCTAAAATCAGGCAAATTGAAACTTGCATCGGCTGAAATTACACCAACCAAAGTTACATTAGGATTGTCTAAACCTTTTGCAATCATTTGTGTTCCGACAAGAATATCAATATCGCCTCGTTGGAATTTCTCTAAAAGCCTAATATGTTCACCTTTTCGAACCAAAACATCACTATCAATTCGCTCAACACAGTAGTTTGGATAAAGTTCTTTGATATATTGTTCAATTTTTTGTGTTCCGGTTCCTGAATTTTTAAGCCCCTCAAATCCGCAATTTGGACAAACATCAGGGAAATATTCTACGTGGTTGCAGTAGTGACATTTTAGCATTTTGTCTTTTGCGTGCCAAATCATTGGGATTGCACAATTCGGGCATTCTATAACATGTCCACAACCCTGACATTGTGTGTATGTTGAATATCCACGGCGATTGATTAACAAGATTACCTGCTGATTATTATCTAGGGTTTCTTGAATTGCTGTTTGTAAAGGTTTTGAAATTTGGCTTTTATATGCAGCTCGTCCGTATTCTTGCATATTTATAACAGTTACAGGTGCGACTTTTGCATTGTTAAAACGTTTCAACATTTCAAATAAGTGATTTGAATTTACTGCTCTGTAATAGCTTGAAATATCCGGAGTTGCCGAACCTAAAATCAATGGGCAGTTGTTGAATTCTGCAAGTTTTCTTGCAACAAGTCTTGCATCATATCTTGGTGCAGGACTTGTTTGTTTATAAGCACTTTCATGCTCTTCATCAATAATAATAAGTCCGATATCTTTCAATGGTGCAAAGACTGCAGACCTAGCACCTGCAAGGATTTTTATCTCATTTTTATAAAGCTTTTGCCAAACATCATACCTTTCACCCTCGGAAATACTACTGTGCCAAATTGCAACATCTTTTGTGCCGAATTTTTTTGCTAATCTTTTGGTTAATTGAGATGCAAGCGCAATTTCTGGTGCTAAAAATAGAACATTTTTCCCTGATTTAATTGTGTCATCAATCAATTTGAAATACACTTCTGTTTTTCCGCTTGCGGTAACACCATGAAGTAGAATTTGCGGAGATTTTTGTGCTGTAATTTGTTCTGAAATACCCTCATAGACTTTTTGTTGCGTTTCAGAAAGTTTAAACAAATCTTCTTTTTTATCAATATGCAAAATATCAAGCGGATTTCGATAAACCTGTTCTTCAATCAGTTTGACACAACCCAATGATTCTAATTTTTTAATGGTTGCTCGTGTCGTTTTTGCTTTCTTTTCAAAGTCAATCAATGAAGTTTTGCCAGAAGTTTTCAACAATTCAAGAATTTCCAGTTGCCTTTTTGTTGCACCGTCTGTTTTTACAAATTCAATAAGCAATTCGGTTTTTAGAGCTTTTTCGATGAGTTTTAACGGAATAGCGGTGTTTAAAACCGTAATCAAATCACTACAATAATAATTGGCAACCCATTCTAACAGTTTTAAATATTCAACAGAAAACAACGGGGTTTCATCTAAAATTTTACTAACTTTTTTTGCTCGGATTTCTGGAGGTAAATAGTCTGAAAAACCAACACAAAAAGCATTTATTAATCCTTGCCTGCCAAAAGGAACGAGCAATGCTTGACCTATTTTTATCTTATCTTGCATTTCACTTGGAATTAAATAGCTGAAAGTTTTAACTCCAAGTGCTTTTAAATT
>JBNMKP010000218.1:0-3258 GCA_050874405.1 bacterium | reverse complement strand
TTTATGAATCCCGAACAAACTAACGCAAAGTAAAATCATTGAGATTGTGAAAGCAATAATTCCAAGTGCTGCAATGTAGTGGAATTTGTTTTTGAAAACTTCTAGAAATTTCAAAAGTGGAACTTTTTTTAGTTTATCTACGCCTAATAGCATTAATATAAATGAATATAAGAACAATCCCCAATATGCCAAAGGAACACCAAGAAATTGAGATTCTGTTGTTCTTGCAACTCCATCACAGTCTACAAAATTGCTAATAGAACAAAAACTTGGCAAGGCATATTGATTGAAGTTTGCTTCATAATAAATATGCGCCAAATCTACTGTTACAACCAATCCTAACAAAACAAGGACTGTAATAATTATCGTCTTTTTTAGATTGTTTTCGTCAACCATATCTGTATTTCTCCCTCTTTCTATAATTTATGTATATATTACATTTTATTGATAAATAAATCAAGTAGACATATAATTTGCTCCCAGATTTTTTCATGTTAAGATGAATTTATGAAAAGAAAACCAACAGTAGCAATAGTAGGAAGACCAAATGTCGGAAAATCAACTTTCGTTAACCGTTTAATCGGTGCGAGAAATTCGATTGTTCACGATATGCCGGGGGTTACAAGAGATAGAATTTATTTTGATGTTGAATGGCAAAATAAAGGTTTCACTGTAATTGATACCGGTGGTATTATCCCAGGAGATGGTGATGATATTATGGTTTCTATTTTTGACCAAGCAAGACTTGCTTGTGAAGAAGCTGATAAAATTATCTTTCTTGTTGATGGCAAGGAGGGTATAAATCCTGTAGATTATGATATCGCAAATATCTTGCGTCAATCTGGTAAACCTATATTCCTTGCAGTAAATAAATGTGATAATGTCGAGTCCTTGATGATGACTAATGATTTTTATTCACTTGCAGTTGGTGATCCTGTTGGAATTTCAGCTTTGCACGGTTCTGGTGGTGTTGGTGATTTGTTAGATTTAGTTACTGATGATTTTGAGGTGACTGAAGAAGAAGAAAATGACGGCAAAATTAGGATTGCGATTGTAGGAAGACCTAATGCCGGAAAATCTTCAATCGTTAATGCTCTTTTAAATACCCAAAGAGTTATTGTTTCTAACGTTTCCGGTACAACTAGAGATAGTATTGATAGTTATATTACATATAAAGATACAGAATTTGTTATTGTTGATACTGCTGGAATTAGAAAAAAATCTAAAGTTGATTACGGTGTTGAAAAATTTGCCGTAGATAGAGCAATTCGCTCAATTCGTGAATGTGATGTTGCTGTATTAGTAATTGATGCGAATGAAGGAATTTCTGATCAAGACAAAAAGATTTCTTCAATTATCACCGAATCAGGAAAAGGTATTATTGTTGCAATCAACAAATGGGATTTGGTTGAAGATAAAAAATCAAATACAATTAATAAATTTGAAAAAGAATTGGCAAAAGATATTCCATTCTTGAGTTATGCTCCGAAAATTTTTATCAGTGCATTAACAAAACAAAGATTAGGGCAAATTTTTGATAAGAGTTTAGAAGTTTATGCTCAATGTGTAAAACGTGTGTCAACAGGATTATTGAACAAAGTTATCAATGAAGCTTATGCGCTAAATCCGCCTACAAGTTTCAAAGGTAAGAGATTGAAAGTTTTATATACAACACAGGCGGCTATTCAACCTCCAACTTTTGTTTTGTTTGTGAATAATGAAGACTTGTTGAAAGATAGTTATAAGAGATATTTAGAAAATAAATTGCGTGAAGCTTTTGGTTTCTTCGGTACTCCTATCAGAATTTCTGTGCGAGAACGCAAAGACAAGAAAAAATAAGCAAATTAATCTTCGTAATTTTCAAGAGTTTTATTTATGAGGTCAATCATTTGATATCTCAAATTTTTTGGTGAAATGATTTCACAATTATATGTGTATCTCATAAGTCGTTGTAATAGTTTATCAAAAGGTTCATTCTTATTTATTACAATAAGATTTCCGTTCTCATCGTAGCCGTCAGAGTATTCGTTCTCTTTAACTTTGTATGTTTTTGCAAGTCCGTTTTTTAATTTGTAGACTACTGTTGTTGTTAGTTCTGTCGGGCTTGCGATTTGTGGCAGTTTTACAATAGATAAAATTTTTGAAATCGGGATTTCAATGTTTGTTTTAGAATTTAGGTCACAAACTTTTAAATACGCATTACGAGTGTCATATATAACATCTTTTGGGGTACATTTAGTTTTTATTTCTTTGTTATTTTTCAAATATAAAACTTCTATTATAAATTTTTCTTTACAAATTTCGACACACTGCTCAATTTGTTCCCTTAGATTTGCATAATAAAAAGAAAAATCATAATTACTTGTGTTGTTTAATTTAGTTCTATCTTCATAATTCATTCGAATTTTTAATTCGTGAATAAATTTTTTGATATCTGAGGATATATTTTCTTCGGGAAAAGATTCGATAGAATTTGCGAGAATATTAATCGATTTCAAATCATCTTCTGAAAAATTCATCGCATATAAATTATTTAAAAGTTTATATTGATTATTTTCTTTTTTAACGTTTATTCCAAAAACTTTGAGGGTATTTAGATATTTGTTCAAGATGACTTGAATATTATTTGTTGATTGTTCATCATCAAAATCATTTTTAAAGATATCTGTAACGCTTTCATAATCTGCTTTATCTTGATACAAAAGCAGAAGAAGTTTGAATATTTTTATGCAGCCATCATTTAATTTTGGATTATTTTTCTTCAATATAACCCTCTTTCATTTCTTTTAAACAATTAATGATTTCTGTTTTGAAATTTTCCGGATAAAGAACTTTGCATTTGTTTGTGTAAGACATGATTCTTTGCATAATATCAAATTTGTTTGGAGAAGTTATTTCAATAATTGTTTTATTATTTCCATTTTTTATAACTTTTTCATTCGGTAAAATTTCGATATTCTTATCAATGTTAAAAACCTCGTAACCTACTGTTAATATTGGAGTTTCAAGTCTTGAAGTACGCATATTTATACTTATAATTTTAACTATTTTTGATACTAAAAATTTTGCATAATTTTCGTATTCTGAATTGAAACCTGAAACGTATAATTTACCATTATTAATAGATAATTTATCAACAATTATTGCAATATTTTTTCTCCATGAATTTGGTGAGTTATATAATATTGTAACTTCGGTCTTATTTTTCGCTAAATTCATAAGGTTTTTAAGCATTTCAGGGTTAATATTATTTAATGG
>JBNMKP010000217.1:0-3264 GCA_050874405.1 bacterium | reverse complement strand
TTATACCTGCAAGTATAAATTTTGGAATATTGTCAACTGTTGAAGTCGCATAACTAAAATACCAACTTAAAATTGATAGAAAAATAATAAGTGGAGTTGCTAGAATTATGCAATCATTAGTTTGTTTAAAGCTATTTTTAAATAGTTTAAGCATCAGACCTCTAATCTTTTATATTAGTTGTTTACTGATTGTTCTTCTTTAGTTTCATTTTGTTTTTTAGCATTCATTTGACGTTTTCTTTTACGTCTTCTCATCAAATCAACGAATGCTTCAATTCTAGTAATATAACCTGCCCTACCTGTTTGTTCGTCCATAATAAGCGGAAGAATTGGGATTTCACAATTCTCTCTCATTGATGGGAAGATGTTTTGTGACATAATTTCAGGCATACAAGTGAACGGACTTATGTGGAATGATACCGTCAATTCCACGTTCATTTGCATAAGCTACATCAGATACACATTCCAATGCATCACCGCCGATATCTCTCATCAAGTAAGGTTTTGCAAGTCTGTCAGCTCTTTGCAAGTGTGTTTCCCCTTTTCTGAATATCTTAGGAATAATTGCATCTTTTAAAAAGCTGCTTACTGTTAAACTTCTTCGAACTTGAATTCCCATTCTGCCAAGTTCTTTTTCGATACTTTGGTTTGAAAATTCATCATTAACTACGTAAATTTCACCTGTAATATCAACATATAGAACTTCTTTATTTGGATTGATTTCAACTTTTTTCATTTCTTCGTCAACTTGTTTTTTAGCTTTTTTCAATCCTAAAATTGTATCCTGAGCATCAATATATTTTAATGATTTTAGATAATGTTTTTCAGCATCACCATGATGAATTTCTCTTGCTCTATAGTATGACAATTGTGTTTCAAGTTTATCAAGCATAAATACTTTCAAAATTGCAATCAAAATTGCACGCCCAAATAAAAATGGATTATTTTTACCACTTGCTTCTTTTAAGAAGTTGTACATACCTTTAATTCCATCATACAATTGAAGTTCAAGGTATTTGGTTTCATAACCCAAGTCGTGCAATGCATTTTCAATACATTTTCCATATTCACCAAGTCTGCAACACCCAGGAGAAGTAATCATTGCTACATAATCTGTTCCACCCTCGATAGCTTCAATAAAGTTTCCTAAAATCAATTTGTAAGGCAAACAGATAGCCTCTGGTGCGTGTTTTGTACCTAGTGATAGGGATTTCTTACTTGTGTATGGTTCAACATAAGGTTCGCAGCCAATAATTCTTAAAGCTGCTGCCCATGCATAACTGATTGTTCCCATGTGTGGGAATGATATTTTTTTCTTTTTTTGTTCTTTTTTATTACTCATTTTTATATTTCCTAGTCTGTGTATTTCAAGTCTGGGTGTCTTGCTGCCTGAACTTCATCTATCTTTTTAACAGGTGTTGTATGAGGTGCAGACAAAATTTCTTCCGGATTTTCTTTTGCTGTTTTGGCTATTTGAATCATTGTTTCAACAAAATCATCAAGCATTTCTTTGTGTTCAGATTCTGTCGGTTCAATCATTATAGCTTCATGTACAATCAATGGGAAGTAAACAGTTGGAGGGTGTGTATTTCCGTCCATCAATGCTTTTGCAATATTTAGGGTTGAAACTCCACTCTCATGTTTTTGTCTTTCTCCTGATAGAACGAACTCGTGCATACAAGGTTCATCGTACGGTAAATCATAATATTTTTTTAGTTTTTCCTTTAGATAATTTGCATTTAAAACCGCATTTTCTGATGCGTGTTTCAAATTTTTGCCCATCATTAGAATATAAGCATAAGCTTTAACAAGGACAGAAAAATTACCATAAAAGTCTTTAACACTGCCAATTGAATTTTTTAGGTTATAATTTCTGAAATATTTTTCGCCGTCAAAATCAACAATTGGAGTTGGTAAATAATCTTTCAATTTATCAACAACAGCAACCGGTCCAGCCCCTGGGCCTCCACCACCGTGCGGAGTTGAAAATGTTTTGTGTAGGTTTAAGTGAACAACATCAAATCCCATAAGTTTAGGATTTGTGTAACCCATAATTGCGTTGAAATTTGCTCCATCATAATATAACAAAGAGCCGTTTTCGTGCATAAGTTTTGAAATTTCTTCAACATTTTCTTCAAAGATTCCCAACGTATTAGGATTTGTCATCATAATAGCTGCAACATCTTTGTCTAAAACACTTTTCAATGCTTCAATGTCAACTTGACCTTTTTCATTTGATTTAATTTCAACGATGTCAAAGCCACTCATCTTTGCGCTTGCAGGATTAGTTCCGTGAGCAGAATCCGGAATGATAACTTTTGTTCTCTTTTCTCCAATAGAATCAAAATACTTTCTTATAATCATCATGCCGGTCATTTCACCGTGTGCACCTGCAGATGGTTTGAGTGTAATTGCGTCCATTCCAGTGATTTTTAATAGTGCAGATTGAAGATTATACATCAATTTTAATGCACCTTGAGCCATATCGTCATCAACATTTGGGTGAATATTAAAACCGTCAAGAGATGCCAATAACTCGTTAACTTTAGGATTATATTTCATTGTGCAGGAGCCTAACGGATAAAAACCTTGTTCAATACAGAAATTCAAATCTGACAACTCTTTGTAATGACGCATAACATCTAATTCACTAAGTTGTGGAAGATTTGTATCTGTCGTTCTGCATAAATCTTTCGGTAAAAAATCAATATTAATCTTCTCATCGGTAAGATTAATGCCGTCTGTACCGTTACTTTTTTCAAAAATTGTTTTCATATCCTAAATAATCCCCTGTTTTGCCAAGTCTTTTTTTATTCTATCTAACCCTGTTTGAATAATTCTTGATATTCTGGACTGAGAAATATTAAATTCTTCTGCAATTTCTCTTAATTTTTTTTCTTTGAAAAACTTATATTCAATTAGTTCTCTTTCTCTTGGCGGAAGCTTTTTCATTGATTCTAAGATTCCCTCTTTGAGTTCTGAAAATTCAATTGATTCTTCCGGAGTTTTGTCTTGCGATTTAATTTGAGTTGGAATTTCTGCATCTTGAAGTTCATCAATAGATAGAATGTTTTTATAAACATCTGCTCTCATTTCAACATCATTTGTTTCCGCATCTTCATCAATTGAAGTTTGTTTATTTTTAAGAGTGTACCATTTATATCTTCTTCTTACTTCGTTTCTAATCGCCCATTTAATAGCAGTTGAAAGATAAGTATTATTATACTTTTCAGGTTCTTTATTCTTGAATAGAATATATAGAGC
>JBNMKP010000216.1:0-3289 GCA_050874405.1 bacterium | reverse complement strand
ATATAAAATTTGTCAAAATTTATGCATATAATACTGTATTAAATAAATGGCGGCGACTTGAATAAGTCGCCGCCATTAAACTATATGAAACTATTCCTTACGCAATATCTTCATAAGCAGCAGGATTGTTCAACAAATCATAATTGATTTCATTTTCATTATCCGCAATCGTAGCAGCTACGACGGCATCTGAAGTTACGTTCAATGTAGTTCTAAACATATCTGTAATTCTTTCTATTGTAAACAAGAATGCAAAACCTGCAACCAATTGTTCTGGGCTTAATCCCATGCCATTCAAGATTAGAGCAATCGTAATCAAACCACCCCCAGGGATTCCTGCGCATGTACTTGATGCAATAATTGCTAAAATACCGATTTGAATAATCAAGAATGGTGTTAAATGAACTTGATAAGCTTGAGCCAAGAATATTACTGCAACCATTTGTAACAATGCAGTACCGTCAAAGTTCAAAGTTGCACCTAATGGTAATACGAAACTTGAAATTTTATGAGAAATACCTCTTTTTTCACAACATGCAATTGTTAAAGGCAATGTAGCAGATGAACTTGCTGTACCAAATGCAACCATTGTAGCTTCTGCAATTGCAGAGAATAGCATTGCAGCAGATACTTTAGAGAAACATCTCAAAAATATCGGATAAACAATAAACATTTGAATACCAAATCCAACCATCAAAACAAGTAAATATTTTGAAATAGTCGCAAAAATATCAACACCAAAACTTGAAACAGCACTTGCAGTAAGAGCAAATACACCAGGAGCTGCAAATAACATAATCCAATCTGTAATTTTCATTGTTGCAGCAAATACTGATTCAAAAAATGAAACAATCGGTCTGTTAACATCACCAACTTTAGCCAAAGCCAAAGCAAACAATACAACAAATAAAATAATAGGAACCATATTACCTGTTGCAAAAGCTTCAATAGGATTGTTTGGTATAAATCCTAAGAACAGATTTAAAATGTTACCTTGTTGTTGCTGCATTGCAGTTGCAACTGAAGCTTGAACACCTGTTGCGATATTTGATGAAATGTAATGAGCTGCACCTGCTCCGGGTTTCACAATTAATGCTAAAGCACCACCAATTGTAACGGCAATAGTGGTCAAAATTCCATAATATAAAACCATTTTAGATCCAAATTTACCAAGTTGTTTGTTATCTCCAACACTGGTAATACCAATAATAATTGCAGATACAACTAATGGAATTACAACCATTTGAATCAATCTAATAAATACTTGACCAACAAAAGTCAAAATGTTTGCAACTAGGTCATTTGGGTGTGCATACAAGAAAATACCCACAAAAATACCGGCAATAATACCAAAAAAGATATGCCAGTTACGTTTAATTCCAAGACCTAACGCAATAAGGATTTGCATGTGAAGCTTCATTTTAAAATATCCTCTTAATTCTACTATAATCTATAACTATATGACTTGCTTATTATACAACTATTGATTAAAAATATCAAATAAATTACAAAAAATGATATATTAATAGGACAAATTTATGTTATTCTTGAAATAAAAGAAAGGAGTTTATATGGACGAAAAAGCAAAAATTGTATTTGAAAATATTCTCAACCGTAAATCTGTAAGAAATTATATAAAGAATAAGGACATTCTAGACTCTCAAATAGAAACTATTTTAAAAGCAGGAATGGCAGCCCCATCAGCAAGAAATATTCAACCATGGAAATTTATTGTGGTTAAGGATAGAAATATTCTAAATAACTTAGCTCAAAGACAGCCTTACGGGAAAATGCTAACAAATGCCTCTTTTGCAATTGTTGTTGCAGGAGATATGGAAAAAGCCGGAGAACATCAAGATTTTTGGCAACAAGATGCGGCAGCTGCAACAGAAAATATTTTACTTATGACCGAAGCTCTTGGACTTGGCGCTGTTTGGATAGGTGTTTATCCTAAAGAAGAACGAGTTCAAATAACTAGAGAAGAGTTAAATATTCCACAAACTTTAATTCCGTTTAATATCATTTCAATTGGTTACCCAGAAAAAGAAGAACAACCGAAAGATAAATGGAACAAAGACAATGTACATTATGATAGTTTTTAAATATTTATAACAAAGAATAGAAGAAGCGGCGCAGCCACAGGCTGCGCCGTTTTCCTTTTAAACTGGTTCTAAAACTTATTTTTTACATAAATCTTTAATGCGGGCGATTCAACGGTATCATCGCCATAGTGGGAGAATACTATTTTCCCTTTGTGAGAAAGTTCTACAAACTGTTTGATATAAGACGGATTTACAGAACTTGGTTCATAATTGTATTTGTAGAAAGAATTCGCTGTATCATTCAATAACAACACCTTTTGTTTCTTCATAAATTTTTTGTTTATTGTTATACTGTTATTTTTGAATTCTGATATTTTAATAATTTTATAATCTGGGTATAATTTTTGAACTTCATTTGGAGTTAATTCTGAATAAGAGAATTCTCCATTTTTAAAAGTATATTTGTAAAATTTCAAATCTTGACTATTTATCGCAATATACTGACCATTATTGATAAATCCTAGATTAGCAACCGGACCTATTGCTAACTTTCCATCATTATAATAATATTCTTCAAAACCACCTGAGCCGATAAAACTTTTGTTTGTTAATTGAACATCATCATTTGATTGTTTCGTTTCGCTCCAAGTAGAAGTTTGCGGATTAAAATAAACAGATTGAGTTGGTTTTATATAGGTGTAAGCAGAAGCACTTAATGAACACATTACACAAATTGCAAAACCTAACCACACTTTTTTCATAATAATTTCTCCTAAATTTTTATACTAAAAAAAAGAACCTCACAATGAGATTCTTTTTGAAAAACTTGGGCATGAAGAGACTCGAACTCCCACGCGTTAGCACTAGTTCCTAAGACTAGCGTGTCTACCATTCCACCACATGCCCATATTTAATTGTCAACTGAACCAAGATTTGTTCTAAACCCTAAGGTTCGTTATGTTCGCAACTGAACAGTAATATTAAATTACACTAACAGAAAGAAAATGTCAAGCTCTGAATTTGAAATTTGTAAATAATTTAGGTTTATGTAATACTTTTTATATTAGAAGAATTGAGTTTTATAGGGATATTTTTATGGATTACAAATTAAAAGATACGTCATCTAAAGATGCCTTTAGATATGGTTATTTGGTTAATAAAATTTTACCGTTTATCAAACCGCACATGGGAAGAATTATTCTAAACATGATTCTTGCGATTCCATTAGGATTGCTAGATGGTGTTGT
>JBNMKP010000215.1:0-3301 GCA_050874405.1 bacterium | reverse complement strand
TTTCACAACTTGCACTACTATTAATTGTCATTCCGAATTGCAGATTTTGGCAAGAGTGTAGCGATAGCGAAACTCGTCCTCGGGAAGTCTGCGTTGAGCCGGCCGACCTGCCGATAATCCAAGACAGATTTCGGAATCTCCTTAACTTTTGAGACCCTGAAACTAGTTCAGGGTGACAGTGGTATGTCGTGATTGAGTGTTCCAAGTTGTGAGATTCTTCGCATTCGCTCAGAATGACATGATTGTTTATCAATTCAACATTTTCATAATTAGTTTTATTACCCATTTTGCACCTCTCTACTATTCAAACTTGCTAACCATTAGGTCTAATTATTGTCGCTCATAGCGACAATAATTAATAAGATGATAGCATAGAATATATTTATGTGCAATGGCTTCAGAAAACAATTAGGACAGCAAATTCGCTCAATACGGCTTAGTCGAGGATTAACTCAAGAAAATTTATCTCTTGAATCTAATATTTCAAGGTCGCACATTGCAATGATTGAGGCAGGTATGAGAGATGTTACAGTTAGTTCTCTTTTCAGAATTTCAAGAGCATTAAAAGTATCAATGAATGAAATTTTTTTATTTGATGATTTAGATAAATTTAAATTTGATATTGAAGAACTTTACAAATAAATCTATTTCCCGATACAAAAATGGTCAAAAATATTATTTAAAATATCATCATTAATAACTTCACCTGTGATTTCATCAAGAGAAAGCAATGCAGATTTAACATCGATATAAATCATATCTTGCAGTTCTTCAACTTCTGCTGCCCTCAAAGCTCTAGTCAAGCTATCTTGACATCTTAAAAGACAAGTTTGTTGTCGTTTGTTGGTGATAAATTCGGTATCTTCAAGAGAAAAATTGCAAATTATACTTTTCATCTTTTCTTTTAGTGTTTCAATTCCATCTGTTGAATAAGTAGAAAGTGTAATTGTGTTTTCAAGTTCAGGTTTAAATTCTTCATCTTGAATTAAGTCAATTTTATTTGCAATAACAATGTTTGGTTTATTTTTAATAATTTCGTAAATTTCTCTATCTTCGTTTGTCAAACCTGTTTTTGCATCATACATAAATAAAACTAAATCTGCTTCTGATGCTGATTGTTTTGAATATTCAATCCCAATTTCTTCGACTTTATCAATATTTTCTTCTTCTCGAATTCCGGCGGTATCAATCAATGTGATTGCCACTCCTAAATCAAGATTTTCTTTAATAATATCTCTTGTAGTTCCTGCAATATCAGTTACAATAGCTCTATCCAAGTTCAACAATGCATTGAATAGTGAAGATTTTCCGACATTTGGTCTTCCCACAATTGCAACTTTAACTCCTTGACGCAAGATATCAGAAGATTTTGCACAATTTAAAATTCTATTTATTTCTTTTAGAATTTTATTGAATTTTTGAGTTAAGTATGTGTATTCCGGTTCTGCAACATCTTCAGGAAAATCAATCCCTGCAACAATTCTAGATGAAACTTCAAATAATTCGTTTCTAAGTTCTTTAATTTTTTCAGCTAAAACTCCAGATAAGTTTTTGGCAGATTGAATTGCAAAATTTGAAGTTTTTGCGTGAATAATATCATCAACCGCTTCTGCTTGGGATAAATCCAGTTTTTTGTTCAAAAAAGCTCGTTTTGTAAATTCTCCTCGTTCAGCCATTCTTGCGCCGTTTTTGATTATGATATCCAAAACATTTCTTACGACATTTATTCCACCGTGGCAGTGAACTTCGATTACATCTTCTCCAGTGTAACTGTTTGGATTTTTAAAAGGAAGAATTATAACCTCGTCAATTTTTTTATCATTATCAACAATCCAGCCGTGACAAATTCTTCCAACAGGGAAATCATTTCTGTTAGTAATTTGTTTTGCTATATCAAAACTTTTGTCACCGGAAATTCTAATAACACCAACTCCTCCGGTTCCTATGGGAGTTGAAATTGCTGCAATTGTATCAAATTCTTCTATAATATTCATATCGCAATTATACTATAAAAATTTTGAATAATGTTATGAGATTATTCGTTTAACGCACTCAAACTAAATAATAATTATTTTCATTTCTGATTGTTTCTTTGTGCTACTCAGAATGATGATTAGAAATAAAAAAAAGCTATGTACTGAGGTGCATAGCTGTTGATTAGGGATATGTGTATCTTAGTCTCTAAGGAGTATATTGTTATGTTAGCACTTCTGAATTTTTTGAAATCATACAAAATAATGAGATTTAAAATTTTTCTTTAAATCCTTCTATTGATTTGAATTTTAGAATTGTAAAAATATTTACTATTAAATAATTTTTGCTATAATGTTGCTAAAGAAATTATGGAGGAGAAGAGTATGAAAAAAACTTTTGGAATTGTACTAGCTCTATTGGTTGTTGCAGGTGTTAGTTTGACTTGTGCTTTTGCAGCAGAATATGTTAAGTATTCAAAGAATTTTATAAAAAACTTTAAAGATTGTGATGAATATTCAGAAACTACAGAATCTCAATTTGAAGCTAAGAATTTTTCTACATCAAGAAAGATTATTGGTTGGAGAAATGGTCAATGTAAATACCAAGAAACAGTTAAAGCTCAAGATGGTAACTATGTTATTAATTGTTCTTTCCCTAGTATTCAAGTTGATGAGTTGTATGAATCTATGCGTGACAAATCAAAGGAAATGGAACGTTATGAGTTAGAAATATTTGATGAATATAAAGATCCAAAAACCGGAGCTACAAAATACGCTCCAACAGGAACTCAAACAATTAAGGGTAACAAGGCTTATATTACTTGGACAAAATATTTGAACAACCCTTATTTCTGTTCCCCTCAAAAAATTTAGTAAAAAAAAGAAGTTGAACAATCAAGTTCAACTTCTTTTTTTGTGCTTGTTTGTTATTAAGCTTTTTTAGTTTCTTCTTTTTTATTATTGTGATTGTTGGCTTCTTGTTGTGCATTGTTTTTAGCATGAACAAGTTTGTTACCAATCATAGTTGCTAATGGTGTAACTGCAACCGGAGCTAGGAATCTGTAAACTGTTCCGAATACAACCAGTTTCTTCAAAACACCCATACCTCTAAGTCTTTTTTCAAGTCCTTTATCTTTGGTTGTTTGAGCTACATAATCAACAACGAGTGTTGGTTTGAATTTTGCTTTATCAGCAAGTTTTCCTGCAGCTTTATCTGCATTGAATTTTTCAAGTTTTTCTTTATTGTGTTGAGCTAATTTTTCGATAAAACTTGTGTCTCCTGTTTGTTTTTGAGCATATTTAGCTG
The DNA here is from genome assembly GCA_050874405.1 of bacterium. GTDB lineage: Bacteria > Cyanobacteriota > Vampirovibrionia > Gastranaerophilales > Gastranaerophilaceae > Zag111. The sequence goes on along the minus strand of JBNMKP010000215.1, from coordinate 22 downwards.
TCAATCTTTCCCATTTTGAATC
>JBNMKP010000214.1:0-3309 GCA_050874405.1 bacterium | reverse complement strand
CTTTCTAGTCGCATATTTTCTTTATCCAATCGTTCTTTAATTTTATTGTATGTCATCTCTTGAATGTTCAATCCGTATTCTTCATTCAAATCATTTATCATATCTTGACATTCTCCCTTATCTGAAACTTGCGTAATATCAAGAGTATAAGCATCTGAACTATTTTGTCTGTGATAAATCATTTCCATTCCAAACAACTTGCAGGAAATTTCTCCATTGTCTTGAGAAATTTCAGTTGCGCCGTGTTCTGTCAAAGTATTTAGCAACATTTCCTTATCAGTATAATTTGTTGTGTATGTATAAACAATTGTTGATTGCTCATTTATCAATCTCAAATCACGACCGGCTGCAACATTCATTTTTCTGAACAATATTTCAGCTTCTTTTATGATTGCAGAGTTATTTGAACCTGAAAATTCTGCAACATAAAAACCATCTTTTAAAATCCAATTAAGAGTTGCTTCGCTGTTTTTCAATGGAGTTTGAGAATTCCCTTCATAATATAAATAGTTTGAAGCTCTTAAAAATGTTTTTAGCTCTTCAGGTTTGATATTTGTTTGAATTCTCAAATCTGTCAAACCTCCAAATGAAACATTTGTCCCTTGAGTATCAGAACCCATTCCAATATTCATAATAGTAACTTTTTGTTCTACTTCAAGAGTGTAATTTTGTTCTCCTGCAATTTTAAAATATCTTACATTTTGCCCATCAACTTGTGCAACAACTTCATCATCTGCAGTTGTATAAATCTGCGTTGTGCCTTCATTTTTCAAGTTTGTATAAATATCTTTCAGGCTATTATATGAAGTTTCATAGTTATAATAAAAGAATTCACTTGAATCAATAAGACGAACATTACTCATTGCAATTGCATCTAAGTTTTGAAAATATTCTTCCCCAAGAGTTTGCAAAACCTGAGCGTCAGAAATTCCATAAAGAGTTGCTGAAGAAAATTTTCCTTGTGCTTTCCAATCAACTCTTAAACCTGTTGAGAAAGAATAGCTATACTCTCCGAGAGGTAAGTTTGGGATTTGAAGCATCAACCCTTTGACTTGTGGCAACATAAGATTTGTCAAAACTCTAATTGAACGGAGAGTTTTGTTTGCAATTTTTTCGTTAATCTTATTATCATCAGCAGCTCGTCTAAGCTTTTCTTTTTTTGCTTGTTCAGGGCTTATCAAAAAAGCCATAGGATAAGCCATCAAAGTAATTGACACTTGTATTCAATCCTTTCTTTTACACATCTAAAGCTCTTCCGCCACGAGAAGAGTTTACGTCATCTTCACTATCCGCTTTTGAGCCGTATTCAGCCATATCATCTTTTTTAGTAGCTGCAACAGCACGGATATTTGCCCACTGACGGATTGCCAAAATTTGTTCTTTTTGAGTTACAGACAAAGGTACAACATTTTTAATTGTGTTTGCCAAATCCGAAAATTCCAAAGGTCTTTTATTAAAAAATGCCTCATACAAAGCAGAAATTACAACCTGCTCAATTTCTGCACCGACAAAGCCCTCTGTCATTTGAGTCAATTGTTTGTAAAGGTCACTATTAATTTCAATCTTACTTGCAACATCTTTGTCTTTAAGTCTTTTTGACAAATGAAGTTTGAAAATTTCTTCACGCTCTCTTTGTGTAGGTAAATCAACAAAGAAAATTTCATCAAAACGACCTTTTCTTAAAAGTTCAGCTGGAAGACTGTTGATATTGTTAGCTGTTGCAATTACAAAAACAGGAGCTGTTTTTTCTTGCATCCAAGTCAAGAAAGTTCCGAAGATTCTTGACGATGTTCCGCTATCACCATTTGAATTTAATCCACTCAAACTTTTTTCGATTTCATCTACCCAGAGAATAGATGGCGCAACTGCTTCTGCTGTCTTGATTGCTTTTCTCATATTTTCTTCTGAACTACCAACAATTCCGGAGAAAATTTTACCAAAATCTAATTTTAATAATGGTAATTGCCAAGCAGCACTCATCGCTTTGGCTGTTAAACTCTTACCGCAACCAGGAACACCTGTAATCAAAACACCTTTTGGAGCAGGAAGGCAATATTTTTTTGCAGATTCAGACCAAGAATTATTTCTTTTGTTCAACCAACTTTTAAGATTTTCCAAACCTCCGACATCGGATATTTTTATATCCGTATTGATAAATTCCAAAATGCCGGTTTTCTTAATAACCTGCATTTTTTCACTCAAAATAATATCCAAATCACTTACATCGACTTTTCCATCATTTACCATCGCAAGTGCAAAAGCATTTTCTGCTTCTTGCAAGGTTAAACCCATTGCAGCCTTGCAAAGTTTTTCTTTACCCTCTTCGTCTAAATCAGAAGTATCAATTTGAGTATTTTGGGTAATCATTTTGTCAAATTTTGCTTTAATTTCAGGCAAAGTAGGAAGTGGCATATCAAGAATTGTGATTTCTTTTTGCATCGTTTCAGGAATTAATAATTCCGAAGCTAAGAAAATAACATTTTTTCTAAACTTGCTTGTCTTTAAATCTGACAAATTATCTCTCAAACGTCTTACGACATTATAATCAACTTGACGTCCTTTTACACCAAAAAGAACATGAAAATCACACATTACAAATACTGCATTTTTATTGCAATCTCTGATAAAATCAATCGCTTTATCAGGGCTTTGAGTTCCGTCAATTTTTTGTCCATCAACAACAAATCCGTTAGTTTGAGTCCATACATAGACTTCTCGAGCCACACGTATAAGCTTTTCTGATTTTGAAATTTTCTTAATAAGATTTATCGCTCTTTCTTCTTCCCAAGTAGTAATATAAATATATGGGAATCTTGCTCTAAAAAGACGTGATAATTGTACAACAATTCTATTTTCCATTATATAATGCCCTCATTTGATATTTATTCTACATTATCTTTCCCAAGTTGTAAACAAAAATTTTTATTTATACTTGAAAAATCGCCCATTCCATTAATCTCAGCTTTTCCATTTTGATTTATATGGACTTCAATTTTGTTTTTGTATTTTTTTATTATTTCCGGATTATAAAAATTAGTCAAAAAATGATACCGTTGATTAGAAGAGCCAACCCACGGGCGAGATAGGTCATAATTTTCTTTTTCAAAACCTCCATCAATTAATAAATCTATTTGTGAAAGAAAATTGTTTACATCATTATTATTTTGTGATTTAAGTTTTTCTATTGTATAACCCGTGAAACACACAATAGAAAGACCTAAAGATTTAATTAGTTTTGAAAGCTCCGCTAAATCTTTTGCCTGTTCAAAAGGTTCTCCACCCAAAAAAGTTACACCCTCAATTGATGAT
>JBNMKP010000213.1:0-3320 GCA_050874405.1 bacterium | reverse complement strand
TAAGTAAAAGTGTAAATTCTGACCAATGGATTGTTACAAAATCCGGAAATTTAGGCGGAGTTAATACGTTAATTGAAATTTTGAAATACTTCACAAAACATGAAGAGCAATCTTATGGATAAAATAGCAATTACAACGGGTGATCCAAACGGAATTGGCGCTGAAATTACAATAAAAGCTCTAAAAAAGATTGATTTACCGGTTGATAAAATCGTTCTTATCTCAAATAAAAAAATTCTTGATTATTATGGAAAACTTGACAAGAATTACGAAATTGTTGAAATTCCTTATGAAACAAAGGATATTAAGGCAGGAGAAATTACAAAAGAAGCCGGAGATTTTGCATTCAAATCACTATTAAAAGTTTGTGAAATTAAACCCAAAGCAATCGTTACAGCTCCAACGGCAAAAAATGCTATGTATCTTGCAGGGCACAAATTTAATGGTCAAACGGAAGTTTTACAAAAATATTTGTCACATAATGGACAGTTAGCGGAAATGCTATTTGTCGCAAAAGACTTTAGAGTTTTGCTTTTGACAAGACATTGCGCATTAAAAGATATTCACCTGACCCCCAAAATTGTTACTACAAAAATTCAAAATCTTGTTACAACTTTTCAAACTCATTTCGGAATTAAAAATCCTAAATTCGCGCTATGCGGCTTCAACCCACATGCCGGTGAAGACGGGATTTTAGGACACGAAGAGCAAGATATTTTAATTCCGGCAGTAAAATATCTTCAAGAACGGGGAATAAATATTACAATGCCTCTTCCTGCTGATACGTTATTTGTGAATGCCGCAAAGCATTATTTTGCAGGGGAAAAAGACGAATTTGACTGCTATATTGCAAACTATCATGATCAAGGCTTAATTCCGATTAAAACCGTTGCAGGGATTAGCACGGTTAATATGACCGTCGGACTTGATATAATCAGAACCTCCCCGGGGCATGGAACAGCTTTTGATATTGCGGGGAAAAATATCGCAAACCCTGATGGAATGATTGCAGCTATCAAAGAAGTATTAAATTAGGATTTAAAAAAGCTTGATATTTTAGATAAAAAGCTCGTTTTTTTGTTTGAAATGACGACGGGAGGTTTAGCAAAATATTTTGGGAATTTTTTTTTGTAATCTGCTAAATTCGTGCAATAAGCTTCCATATCCAGAGATACACCTTTTGCAAGCGGATATGATTTAACCCCAACAGATTTATACATTGCACGCATCAAAACATTTGCAATTGCATCACTTCCTCTTTCCCACGGAGTTGCATGAGCTAAAATCCAACGCATAGTTGCAATTTGGTCATTAATTTTTGGTAAATGTTCTTGTTGAACATCTATTTTAGTAAAATGGGAAAATTCTTTATAAATTTCAGACAGATGGTTGAATACATTTTCAATGACATCTTTTCTTCCATGTTGCAAAAATTTTTCACCATCTTCAAACACAGGAACAGTTAAATCTATATCCGGATAAGGACTTTTTAACGGGTTATATTTTATCTCGTCAATTCTTTTTTCATAAGTTTTATACTTTCCGCCATCATAATAAGTACAGAGAGCAAAATTTTTCCATTTTGATGGCGACCGCCACCCATCTCTATCAATTCTAAGGGCACTTGTATGAGCAATTTTGGTTTGATCAGAGGTAAATTTATTTGCTCGTCTTACCCCATAAGCTATACTTCGCAAAACCTTTTCAAAATCATAATGATGCCTGATAAAACCAACTGAAATATTCGCCGTTTGAATAATCTCGTTAGCCCACCTTTTATTCTTACCATACCCTTTAATCCGAACATAAAAATCCTTTTTAGAAAAATTTAATTTTGGGGAGTTCAAATTAGCACCAAAAGTTAGAGAGTTATTTACCGAGTAGATATTCATACCCTAAACAAAACACGTGAATAAAAAAATTTGCCAGTTAAAATTTATCATTACAAATTTTTGAATACTCACACCTATCACAAGATTTGCAATTCGGTTGGTAAAAAACATCAGTCTTTATTGATGCGCAAGCTTCCTTTATTTTAAGTTCATATTGTGATTTCAATTTGTCATTAAATTCAATAACATAATTGTTTTTGTCTTTTAAATTAATGTAAACAAAGGATAGAGAGTCATATTTTTTTAGGAATTTATTTACACACAGCAAATAAATCATTGTTTGATAATCGAACTCTGGATTTTTAGGAGTTGAGCCGGTTTTGTAATCTAAGATATAATAACTTTCTGCATCATGCACAATTGCATCAATTCTACCTCCTATCCAAAAATCATCTAATCTTGTCATAATTGGGAATTCTGATTTTAAATAGTCTTTTTTATAAAAAGGATTATTCAATAGTAATTGCCAAACGTCTTTCTCCTCTTGAGATAATGCCGTTTCTATTCTTGAGATATTGACACCTTGAAGATAATAATTTGCAAGTGCGTGTATTTTTTTACCTTTTTCAAACGGAAGAGATGATATCGGGACAGAAATATTTTCAACATATCTGTAATAATATTTCTTAGGACAAGACTCATAAGTCTTTAACATATTCGGAGAAAAATTATCAATCACAATTAACCTCCAACAAATCATTAAAAATTATACTTGGTTCATTCTTTTGCTCTTTGCCATAGCGAGATTTAGACTTTGTTGATGTTGTAATAATCAGATTATTTTTAGCTCTTGTTATTGCAACATAAAGCAAACGCAAATTTTCGTCTAAAATTTCTTGTTTCAATTCATACTCTGATTTTTTGCGATAATTAGGGTTAAGAGCCTTAACTTGTTCAATGAAATCAGCAGATTTCAAACTGATTGAGCCTATTGTAAGCGGAAAAGCCTTTTCAGACATTTCAGGAATAAACACCAGATTGAATTCATCACCCTTAGACTTGTGCATAGTCATAATTTGAACTTTTCCTTGCAATGATTTTTTGTCGTCATCGTCTTCTTCTGAAAAGAATTTAAATCCGCTCAAATTAGGCTTTTTAGAAAGTTCTGCAAGTCTTGATACGGCATATTCTAAAGAATTATTTTTTATGCAAATTCGTTTAATCAATGTTGAAATCAAATAGATATTAGATTTTTCAATCTCACTATTAAATATATTCATACCCATTGCAACTTTAATAGCAAGCTCATTTGGTGGTAAATAACTCAAAGAAGTCCAATAATTCACGTCCCAATAAAAATGTTCTAAATTAATAAATTTCAAATTATCTGCATCAATTTGTATAAATGCATTTTCATACTTTCTGATTTCATCACCCAATCCTCTTTTATACAAACCAATATCCGCTAAAATATCGTAATTAGTTGCT
>JBNMKP010000212.1:0-3339 GCA_050874405.1 bacterium | reverse complement strand
TCTTAAATCTCTATCTGAAAAATATCCGGAGAAAAATCTGCAAGAACTTTTAAAACTTAAATACCCCATCGCAGAAAAGAAATTAATACAACAACAAGCTAACACTCTAAACCGAATCAATATGGTAATTAGAGATTTACCAAAAGAGGAATTTCTCAAAATTCGAGAAATTGTGCAAGAATCTTTTGACAAAATTTTCGCACCAAATCCAAACCCTCAAGACAGATTTAAAAGAAAGGCTTTATTATACAAATTAAAAACCCAAAATTTGACAAATAAAAAAATCCAAAAACAAATAATTAAACTAGCAGAAAAATTACCGAATTCTGAAACATCTGTAAATTCTTTTATTGTAAAATATTCTGAACCATATAGAATCAGATACGAAAATAAAAATCCAAAGCAAATTCCTCAAACATCAGAAGAAATTGCACTTCGTTTGCTTCGCCCATCACTAGCAACAGAAGAGCATATCTATCCGCAAGCAATGTACCGTGCAGAAGAACTTGCAGCGAGAAACGGAGATGAAACCGCAAAAAATTTAAGCAAATTGAGAGTAACAATCCTAACTTCAAACTATATAAACGAAATCAAAAAAGATTTCTTATTTGACGATTTCGCTCCACAAGTCAAATATAACATAAACGAAAATATTCAAAAACATATCAGCAAACTCATAAAAATAGACAAAGATTGGCTAAATCACGGAAAAGTTGACGATGCAGCTCTTTTAACGGATTACATAATGACCTTAAAAGAAGAATTTCAACGTCGTTCAAAAATTATAAATATAGACATTAAAGACTTTGAAGAAAAACTTCCGGAAATAAAAGACAAAATTGCAAAACACATAGAAAAAATGGGAAATAAAAAATCTAAAAAAGTTAACCATTCCCACAAATAATTAATTTTTCTAACCTACTTGCAAAAACTGAAAAATAGTGTACAATAAAGTGATAACATTAAGGTTTTCTAAAACCAAAGTACACAATCAGGAGAAAAACAATGTACGAAGACGAAAAATTAGTATGTGAAGATTGCGGAAAAGAATTCATCTTCACAGCAGGGGAACAAGAATTTTATGCAGAAAAAGGACTAGTTAACAAACCTAAAAGATGTCCTGAATGCAGAAGTGCCCGCAGAAAAAACAACAGAAAAGGTAGAAGAATGTACGATGCCGTATGTTCTAAATGCGGAGCTCAAACTCAAGTTCCATTCAAACCGGTTCCGGGAAGAGATGTTTTCTGCAAAGAATGCTTCCAAAAAGCCGCTGCAGAAAGAACTGAAAACGCAGAATAATTTATGTAATTTTATATAAGTTTATTGAGGGGCAGCTAATTCTTAAAAGAATTAGCTGCCCCTCTTTCCTATCATATAGTGATACAATTGTTCAAATACTCAATGGTGCTAACTTTTTCATCATACAAGTATTTTATAAAATTCAAATAGGAATTATCTCGAGAAGATATAACTAAATTGATTTCAAAACCCTCAGTACAAAAGGGTTCGTAATCATAAACAACGTAACTGTTATATTTACTTTTCCATTCTTTACGTTCAATTTTAGAATTATTTTCTTCTATTACATCTTCAAGCCACGGCAACAAATTTTGGTCAATATCTTTCATTTCCAAACGATTGTATCTATTGCAATCATTACATCTATTTCCAATAAACATATCAATTTACTCCAATCCAAATCTGTATATATGGATTTTACCCTCTCCACAAAATTAAATAATCGCCGGAATGTACAAAAAATTATTATCTAAATTACCGATATTAATTGTATATATTTAATATATCTTTACAATATACGCAAAATTTGTCAATTATTTTCTCCAGTTTAACTTTATATACATGTAAGTACAACCACAAGGAGAGCTATGGGTTTTGCAGAAAACATGAGAATATGGAGCGGTATAAATTGCGGACTAGCCTCGCTTGTCGGATATACTCAGATGAAATCAAACGGCGTAGATACCAATACTGCAATCGGTGCAACAGCAGGGAATGTTCTCAATGGACTTGCGAGAAACGAAGTTGCCTATGAAATGCAAAAAATGGGTAACCCTATCGGCAATACCATAAATATGTACGCAGGATATGGAAACCCAGTTTCAAATGCAATAGGAACGGCAGGACTTTTGGGTGCTTGTTCACCTTGGGTATTTTTTAACGCACCTTGTACAATGTTTTATACTCCAATGGTATCACCATTTTTCGGCGGTTTAGGATATGGTGATTTTAGCTACCACAGTTCAACAACAATTAACAGAGGATTTTTCTGCTAAAATTACACAGCCTTTTTGCTTGGAATTAAAGCAGATATTACTGCAACATAAGTCCAGAACATAAACTGCAATTGTGGTCTGAAATAAATTGTATCAACCAATCCGTGAAACATAACCGCCCAAATTGCGATAATTGAAGTAGCGACAAAGATAACTTTTTCAATATCAAGTTCAGTTAAAATAAATTTAACAGCATTGATTGATAAAGTAATCAATGTTCCTAAAAATGCAATTAAAGCAAAAATACCACTTTCTACGGCTGTTTCAAGGTAGATATTATAAGCACTCAACGCATCAAAACCGGTCTTCATATAAAGTCCATAAATCTCACGGAAATTTTTATTTCCAACACCGATACCCAACAACCAGTTATCCTTGAACATTTGCAAAGATGAATGATAAACATTAAATCTAAATGAATTTGATGAATCATTTCTCATTGCAAAAATTGACATAAATCTGTGACGAAGTGCCCCGACAAATGTTATCGCCATCATAGACAACACAACGACACTACTTATGAATGATACGTATAATTTTTTATAAGTTTTCCATAAAAATTTTGCAGAAACCAAAAACACGCAACCCAAAATTAGCATCAATGCTAAATAAGCACCTCTACAACCTGTTTGGAATATTGCATAAATTGATACAAGAGTAAACACAGCAGGAACAATTGCATACTTAAATTGTTTTCTATTCAAGAAGAAGAAAACAGAACCTAACACCGTAGGAAAGCCCGCAACCAAATATCCCCCGAACAAATTCGGATTAAGAGGTTTCAAAGTTCCATAAACTCTTGATAAAACATCTTCGGGATTAAGATTAGATGTATCCTGCCAAGTTGAGATTTCATCTAAGTGCAAGAAACTTTGTAAAAAGCCAATCAAACTTTCACCTGCAACGCAAATTGCCAAAGTTCCAAGCACTACAGGAATCATTTTTTTATTATTTTTCAAATATTGAGCTACTGAAAAATAAAAACCAATATAAACAAATGTCTTAAAAAAGCCTTTCAAACTCAAAGAAAATAATGTTGAACCGA
>JBNMKP010000211.1:0-3340 GCA_050874405.1 bacterium | reverse complement strand
TGGTAAGGCAGCTGGTTTTGGTCCAGCCATCTCGGAGGTTCGAATCCTTCCGTCCCAGCCATTTAAAAGACATATATTACTGTATGTCTTTTAGTTTTGTATTTGAGTGAAAAAATCAATGGGTATGACTTTTGCTATGATTATGTGGTTCATCAAAGGTGATAATTAAAATAAAACAAATGACAGATATGAAATCTGTCATTTGAAAAATTTATTAGATTTTTATCAAAGATTAATCTTCATCAGACAAGCATTCATGTCCTTTTTTATGTGATTTTAGAAGAACTCCTCTTTTTGAAGTTTGAATGAATTCAATCATTTTTTCAATGTATTCATTCATTGGAATTTCTGCTTTAATCTTTTCAATCGCTTGTGATGTGTTGTATTCATCAGAAATTAATAATTTGAATGCTTCATTTGTTGCAGTTCTGATTTCCAATGGAACTCCACGTCTTTTCATTGCGATTACATTAATTCCACGTGGAACAGGAGGTCTGCCTTCACCTTTAGAGTAAGGTAAGATATCTTGACGTGATGCTGAGAAACCGCTGATAATTGCCATATCACCAATTCTAATATTTTGGTGGAATACACTCATTCCGCCTACAAAAGCACCAAATCCAACGTGAACATGTCCCCCTAAAGTTACAAGGTTTGCCAAAATTACTTGGTCAGCCAAAACGCAGTTGTGTGCAACGTGTGAACCAACCATTAACAAACATTTGTTACCGATTCTTGTTGTATAATCTCCACAAGCTGCTCCTCTGTGGATAGTTACATTTTCTTTAATAATTGTTTCGTCACCGATAACAACTTTTGTATCTTCGCCTTTGTAACCTAAGTCTTGTGGTTCAGAACCAATTGTTGCGAAAGGTGAAATTGTACAATTCTTACCAATTTCGGCATGTTCAATATGTGCATTAGAAATTACTCTAGTTCCGCTTCCAATTGTTACACCCTCGCCGATTACGACATAAGGTCCGATAATTGCATCTTCTGCAATTTTTGCCGATGGGTGAATAATCGCTGTTTTATCAATCATGTTTTTCCCTCTTCTTAACTGTCCGTTATATCAATTATAGTACAAAGGAATGTTTATTGGGATAACTTTATATTATTTTAATATCATATTAATATGAATAAGGGCGGGTTCAATTTGAACCCGCCCTTTTATAATTTTACGGTAGGTTGGCATTGCTATGCCAACATTTTATTTTTTGTCTAAGCTTTTAGAGAATCTTCGTAGATTGCACGAACAACTTCTCTTGAATTTCCACTTGGACCGATGTCAATCAAACCTGCTAGAGATGGTGTTGTGAATACCAAATCTGTCAATTTATCAACATCAGCTTCTGTAAATCCGATATCTGTAAGTTTTTCAGGAACATCAACTGATTTTAACCAAGCATAAACACCATCAGCGGCTTTTTCAGCTTCTGAAGCTTCACCTTTCAAATCAGGAACGATTGGAGCTAAGATGTCAGCCAAAGTTGCGGCTCTATCTTTGTAGATAGTTTTGATTACAGATGGTAACAAGATTGCTAGACCAAAACCGTGAGATAGGTCAGGTTTTACTGCACTCAATGGGTGTTCAAGAGCGTGAGTATAGTGTAACAAGCCGTTATCAAAACTTACACCACCCATCATAGCTGCATAGCATAAGAAATATCTAGCTTCTAAATCTTCTGGATTTGCAATAGCTTTTGGTAAGTATTTTGCAACTAGTTCAATAACTTCTTTTGCTAAAGAAATTGAATAAGGAGAAGCAACTGTTGAAGTTGCTGCTTCTACAACGTGGTTAACAGCATCAATTGATACATATCTTGTTTGTTTAGGTGATAATTTTGTCATCAATTGTGGGTCATCAATTGCATAAGTTGGATAAATACAATCGTAAGCAATTGCAGGTTTAAAGTTCTTTTCAAGGTTTGTTACAACTGCAAATCTGTTAGTTTCAGAACCTGTACCGTGAGTCAAGTTGATTGAAATAACCGGAGCAGCTTTTGTTGGTGTGAATTTGAATTCATAAATATCGTCTGCGTTTTTGTCGGGATATTCAAGCAAAATAGCAACAGATTTACCTGCATCAGTTGGAGAACCTCCACCGATAGAGATAACAGCTTTTGCACCGAATTTTCTAGCCATTTTTGTCGCATCATCAACGTGGTGAGTGTTAGGGTTTGGTGTAACTTGGTCAAAATTGATGTAACCAATACCGTTTTCTTTCAATGCTGCTTCAACAACGTCCCAAGCACCGGTTGATTTGTATGCGTGTTTCCCAGACATAACAATAACTTTGTCTATACCTTTTGATTTGATATCTTTTGCAATATCATGAATTTTTTGGATTGCTCCAACACCAAAGAATACACTAGTTCTTGTACGAATTTCTTTTACGTCGTGGATATTAATATCTTTTTCCCACATAATAAACTCTCCTTTCATTCTACAACCATTTTTACACGAAGATTATATGTTATAAAAATGATTTTTTCAAGCGGAAGTTTAGGAAAATTTTGGAATAACTATTTTGATTTCTTTGCCAATTCTTCCCACCAGCTTTTCGGTTTATATAATCCGTCCCAATATTTTTTTGAAGAGTCATAAGGGTTTATATTTTTTATTGCATAAATAGAGCAAGTGCAATATTGAATTCCTTGCCAGTAAGAATTTATTGGTGTTGCGAGTGGTGTGCATGATGGAGCTAGATAATAGTTATGAATTTTTCCATCATTGTAATAAAAAAACATATCATATCCCATTCGATTAGGGCCTTTGTATGCTCCATTTGTATCAAAAAATACTACTAATGCAATTGAACTTTGGTAATTTACATTGCCGTCATAGCCTAAATATGAAATTTGTGCTCCATTAGGTAAAATTAAAAAAGTATTATCCGGAAATGTGCCAAATGCCGAATAACTTTGTGCATAAGGCCATAAATTCCCCCAAAAGTCATGTATAAAAGCTTTCTTTTTTATAAAAGCTTGTTTGTCAATTTTTGTGGCACCTTTAAATTTACTTTCCCATACCTTATTAATTTCTACGAAATTTTGTTTTAAGTTGTTTTGATTTTTATCATAAAAAATCTTGAAATCAGTACTATTATCAAGTTCTAGGTCATTCATTGTAAGTTTTAAAGCTTGGTTAACTATAGCATAAGTTTTATTAAATTGTGTTTGGAGTTCTTTTCTTTTATAATTTGTTATTAAATTTGGAATTGTCATTGCAGCAATGATACCGATGATGCCAATGGTGATTAAAACTTCTGCAAGAGTGAAAGCAAGTTTCTTTTTAGGCAATAGGGCATTAAGGGAATAAGGCAATAAGTTCTTTACGT
>JBNMKP010000210.1:0-3371 GCA_050874405.1 bacterium | reverse complement strand
TCCCCCAGGGCTTACTATTACAACAGAAACTTGTATGGACTATATCAACCATGGAAATAAAATGCCTCAAGGTCTTATGGACGAAGTAAAAGCAGCATTAAAAGATGTAGAAATTCAAGCTGGTAAGAAATTCGGAGATGCTGAAAATCCGCTTCTTGTTTCTGTTCGTTCAGGTGCAAGACTTTCTATGCCGGGTATGATGGAAACTATTCTTAACCTTGGTTTGAATGACCAAACTGTTGAAGCAATGATTAAATTGACTAACAATCCTCGTTTCTGCTATGACAGTTATCGTAGATTTTTAACAATGTTTGGTTCTGTTGCTTGGGAGATTGATAGACAAAAATTTGAAGATTATTTAGATAAAATTAAAGAAGAAAAGGGCTACAAATCTGATACAGAATTATCTGCAGAAAATTGGAAATCTTTAATTGAACCATATAAGGCTTTGATTAAAAAAGAGACTGGAAAAGAATTTCCACAAGACCCATATATCCAATTGGAAGAAGCAATTGAAGCAGTATTTCGTTCTTGGAATATTCCTCGTGCTGTTGCATATAGAGAACATTACAAAATTGACCATAACTATGGTACAGCTGTAAATGTTCAAACAATGGTATTTGGTAATATGGGTGATGATTGTGCAACTGGTGTATCATTTACCAGAAATCCTTCAACTGGTGAAAATAAATTTTATGGCGAATATTTGACTAATGCGCAAGGTGAAGACGTTGTTGCAGGGATTAGAACTCCAAAACCTATTGCAGAGTTGGAACACGAAATGCCTGAACTTTATAAACAGTATGTTGATATTGCAAAGAAACTTGAAAAAGGTTATAAAGATGTTCAAGATATGGAATTCACAATTGAAAGAGGTAAATTGTGGATTTTGCAAACTCGTAACGGTAAAAGAACCGCAAAAGCATCTGTAAGAATTGCGGTAGAAATGTGTGAAGAGGGCATTATTGATAAGGAAAGAGCTGTTGAACTAGTTGATGCAAATCAATTATATCAAGTTCTATTGCCAGACTTTGACCCTAAAGCTAAAAAAGAAGCTCATAAAATCGCGCAAGGTCTTGCCGCATCTCCTGGAGCTGCAGTTGGAAAAATTGTTTTCGATACTGAAGAAGCAGCTGAACGAGGTAAAAATGGTGAAAAAATTATATTGGTAAGAATTGAAACTTGTCCTGATGATATTCACGGTATGATTGAATCTCAAGGTGTTCTTACATTGAGAGGTGGAATGACATCTCACGCTGCTGTTGTTGCTAAAGGTATGGGAAAACCTTGTGTTGCTGTTTGTGAAGATTTGTCTATCGACCTTAAAAATGAAACTTTAACAGCAGGAGATGGAACAGTTTATCGCAAAGATGATATTATTTCTCTTGATGGCGGTACTGGTGAAGTTATGGACGGAGCAATTCATTTAGTTCCTCCAACTATGGACGAAAACTTTAATAAACTATTCACTTGGGTTGACGGAATTAAGCTTTTGGGTGTTAGAGCCAATGCTGATACTCCGGCTGATGTTGCAAAAGCTCTTGAACTTGGCGCTGAGGGTGTTGGTCTTTGTAGAACTGAACACATGTTTATGGATCCGGAAAGACTTCCTTGGGTACAAAAGATGATTATTGCAGGAACTCCTGAGGCTAGAAAAGAAGCGTTGTCAAAACTTCTTCCAATGCAGTATTCTGATTTCTATGCAATGTTCAAAGCTTTGGGTGAAAAATCAATGACAATCAGACTTCTTGATCCGCCTTTACATGAATTCTTGCCAGATAAAGAAGAATTGATTGCAAAAGTTGCAACTAAAAAAGCTAAAGGTGAAGATTATACCGAAGATGAAAAACTTCTAAACATTGTTGAAACAATGTCTGAATCTAACCCTATGATGGGCTTGAGAGGTTGTCGTTTAGGCTTGACTTATCCTGAAATTAACGAAATGCAAGTCCGTGCAATTTTCAGTGCTGCTTGCGACTTGAAAAAAGAGGGTCTAGATGTAAAACCTGAAGTAATGATTCCTCTTGTAGGACATGTTAACGAGCTTAAAACGGTTAAGGGTGTTCTAGAACGTGTAGCCAATGAAGTTATGGACGAAAAAGGTGTAGGAGTTGACTATATGTTTGGAACAATGATTGAAATCCCTCGTGCAGCTTTGACTGCTGACCAAATTGCAGAACACGCAGAATTCTTCTCTTTTGGTACAAATGATTTAACTCAAATGACTTTTGGTTATTCAAGAGATGATGCTGAGGGCAAGTTCTTACAAAACTATGTTGAGCAAAAAATTCTACCTGCTAACCCATTCCAAACACTTGATCAAGAAGGTGTGGGTCAGTTGATGAAAATTGCACTTGATAAAGCATTGAAAGTTCGTCCACATTTGAAACGTGGTATTTGCGGTGAACATGGTGGAGATCCTGCATCAGTTAAATTCTGTCATAGAATTGGTTTGAACTATGTATCATGCTCTCCATTCAGAGTTCCGCAAGCAAGACTTGCTGCAGCTCAAGCTGTAATCGAGTTTAAGCAAGCAAAAGATATTTCATTACCACTTGGTTGTAAGTAGTTGATGTAAATATTAAAATAAAAAGGTGGTAAGAGAAATCTTACCACCTTTTTTCAGCGCTTTATTTCCATGGATAGTCGTTGGAAATTTTCCAACCATCTTGAATAATTAGTGCGGTGCACCATTTACCCTCCTTGGATTTATTACAACTTGCATAATGACTAGTTGAAAGAATTTTATTTCTGTTATAAGTCCCAAACGATTCTGTTTGCATTGTTCCTTTGTCACCCCACGGACGTAAACCATATTCTGGTGTAAAAATGAACATAAAAGAGTCTATCCCCATTCTATTGGGTTTTGAAATTCCATTAGTATCTATTACTACCATAATATCTCCAAAGGTTTCATCTTTTTTAATAGAAATTAAAGAGCCATTTATTAGTACAAAATGAGATGACCCGCGATTGTAAAATCCTCCTGTGTATACTCCTCCATGTAAAAAATAATGTGGTGCAATAGAGTTGATTTCTGATAATGTATATTCGTGTTGCCATTTTAGATAATTGGCGAAATATTTTTGAAAGAATTCATGTCCGTCTAAATTTGTATCCCAGCTATCAGTATCTCCATTATCTTCTTGTGACAATTTTATTGCTTGTTGCATTATACTATAGCTTTCTTTTAATTGTGCTACTGTTCTAATTTTTTTGAAATGAGTCATAAGACTAGGAATGGTTAAGGCTGCAACGATGCCAATTATTCCGAGAGTAATTAGAACTTCAGCAAGTGTGAAAGCTTTAGAGTTTTTGTTTTTCATAAATATTAATCCTTAAATTATGTTAGTTGATATTTTATTATATAC
>JBNMKP010000209.1:0-3379 GCA_050874405.1 bacterium | reverse complement strand
GGTGAAACCGTTCCGTTTGTTATGGAATTACCAAACTATAGAATGCCCGGGTTCAAAAATGTTTACAGATTGATTTATTACAAGGCAAAAGGCTTTATGACAAAAGCTTTCACTATAATTTTCTGGGCTACAATTATTATCTGGTTCTTGCAAACCTTTGATGCAAAATTGAATTTGGTAACAGATTCAGCGCAAAGTTTACTTGCAATGCTTGGAAACTCAATTGTACCGTTGTTTAAACCGTTAGGAATTTCTGATTGGAGAATTTCAACAGCATTCATTACCGGATTTATGGCAAAAGAAAGTGTAGTAAGTACTTTGACCGTTTTATTAGGTGGAGATGTAACAAAACTTCCTGTTTTGTTCTCTAAATTAACAGCATTTGTATTTTTGATTTTCTGTTTGTTATACACGCCTTGTGTTGCTGCAGTTGCAACTGTGAGAAGAGAATTAGGCAAACGATATGCGGCTTTGGTTATTTTTGTACAATGCGCAATTGCTTGGCTTGTTTCATTCATTGTTTACAATATCGGAAATCTTATTATCCACTAAATTAAACATAAAAAAAAGACCTTGTTGTTAAAACCAAGGCCTATCCGTTTAAATAAGAAGAGAGAGCTTTATATATTTATATAAAGTATTCTGAATTTGGAAAATTGCTAAAAACGTAATAGTAAATTTACAAAAGTTAATATTTGGAAAAGGCAATAGGGGAATAGTGGAATAAGGGAATAAGTTCGTTACGGTTTTATTTTCATTTTTATCTTTGTTCTATTGTCATACTGAGGTTGCACGAGTAGAGAATTCAAGGCGAAGGTAACAAATCTTGCTGTCATTACGAGGAAAGATAAGATGCAAGTAATGAATGGATTAGGACAGAGTGACGTAGTAATCCATATCACGAGGATAATTAATAATTGCCCTTCATAAACATTTTTTTATTCAAGCAAATCGGCTAATTTTACCCCTAAAGCATCTGCAATCATTTTTGCTTGGCGAATGTTTATGCATCGTTTTGCCAATTCATATTTCCCTATAGTAGATTTATCAAGCCCGACTTCAAATCCCAATTCTTCTTGAGATAAGCCTTTTTGTGTTCGGAATTGATAAAGTCTTTTGCCAAATGTTTTGCAGATATCTTTACTCATAATTGATATTGTGATACAATAAACTCAATCTGTCGTAGACACTTTGTCTACTAATATGGCTAGATAGTTCTTGTTTATTGAAATACAGGAGTAGAAAAATGATAAAATTTTTTAGTACAAAAAACTTAAAGTTAATATCCAAGAGTTGCGGATTGTTACAGAGAGTCGTATTCTCGAACACGGTACGCAATTGTCACCCTGAACTGCGGATTTTGGCAAGAGTGAAGCGTAGTGAAACTTGTCCTAGGGAGGGCTGCGTTGAGCCGGCCGACCTGCCAATAATCCAAGAGACAGTTTCAGGGTCTCAAAGAGTTAAAGAGATTCTGAATCAAGTTCAGAAAGACGAAAATAAAACAATAACTAAAAAAGACAATAAAAATGTAAAGAACTTATTGCCTTATTCCCTTAATGCCTTATTGCCTAAAAAGAAACTTGCCTTTACTTTAGCGGAAACTTTAATTACCCTTGGCATTATTGGTATAGTTGCAGCGATGACGATTCCAAATTTGATAACAACACATCAAAAGAAAGTTACTGTTACAAGATTACAAAAGAGTATTTCCGTTTTAAATCAAGCATACAAACTTTCTGTAGCGGAGCAGGGACAACCGGAGCTTGATGATATTTTGAATATGGATATTGAAGATTATTTTGATAAATATTGGGCGCCATATTTGAAACAAGCAACATATTGTTACTCTTATGCGACTTGTGGTTATAAGCGTGCCAAGTTTACCGGTTTAAATGGTGTTATTTCATCTTATACAATGACTAATGCTGCTAATTTTACTTTTCAAACAAGTGATGGAATGATTTATTCTATACAAATTCGCGGATACTGGGACGGTTATCCTTATTTTAATGGCACAATAGGGACAAATGGTTCTCTTGAAATTATTGTTGATATAAATGGTTCAAAAGGTCCTAATGTTTTTGGTAAAGATGTTTTTTATTTAATAGGTTCTAATTTTGAGGATATTGGAATTAAACCCTATGGGTATGAAAAAACGAATGAAGAAATTAACGAAGAGTGTAGCAAAAATGGTACAGGAAGTTATTGTGCAGAAAAGATTAAACGTGCAGGCTGGCAGATTGATAAAAGTTATCCGTGGTAAAATTTTACCCCTCCTCGAAATCAAAGATTTCGGTCCTCCCGCAAGGGGTGGACATGATTACTATAATAGAACTTTTCACTAAATACATGTCATTACGAGGAAACAAGCCGAGCAGAGTGCGGAGCAGCCTGCCGAATTGATTGGCTGTCTGCAGGACTAGTCGGCAGGCTCGGAGTCACGTTTAATGCGAGGCGCAGTAGACAAAGAACATGGATTAAAGCGTGACGTCGTAATCTTGAACACTTGTTATTTCCCCCTCTCCCCACCCCTCTCCCACAAGGGGCGAGGGAGCAAAGGTTAATAATAGAACAAATAACAAAAAGGACAATAAAACGAAACCACTTATAGACTTATTCACATATCCACTATAACGAACTATTCACCTTTCACCATTCACTTCTCACATTTCAAGTTATTCCCTAAAATTTTGTTTGTGCTAGAATTATTGTATAAATTATTAGATGAGAGTTGGTATATGGATATAGATAAACAAAAACTTGTATCTTGTATAAAAAAGATTACAGAACCAAAAGTGTTAGTCGTTGGTGATTTGGCACTTGATGAAATGATTTATGGCGATGCAGAGAGAATTTCTCGTGAAGCGCCTGTTTTGATTTTGCAACATACTAAAACAAAATTGATTTTGGGTGGTGCGTCTAACGCAGCTCACAACGTTGCAACTTTGAATAACGGAAAAGTTGGAGTTATCGGGGTTTCCGGTGATGATTATTATTCAGAGCTTTTGTTTGATACTTTTGATAAAGCAAATATTGATTGCTCAAAGGTTGTTAAAGATAAAAGCCGTAAAACTATTGTAAAAACAAGAATTTCAGGTTCTATAACTACTTCAATTACTCAACAAATTGTGAGAATTGACAGACAGTCAAAGGGTGCAATTTCTGAAGAAACTGAAGAAAAAGTTATTAAAAATATTGAAAAAGCTTTGCCGGATTACGATGCTGTAATTTTGTCAAATTACCATATCGGAACGTTGACAGACAAAGTTATCAATTCAACTATTGAACTTGCAAATAAGTTGGATAAGGTTGTTATTGTAGATGCTCAAAGAGATTTAGGCTCTTACAAAAATGTAACTTCTATGACTCCGAATTTGCC
>JBNMKP010000208.1:0-3384 GCA_050874405.1 bacterium | reverse complement strand
TTGTGTGCCGGTTTGTCTGTTGGAATTTAATAAATCTTAATATTTGGCATTGTTTCCATCAATTTTTATATTTAGGGACATTAAAAGAAATACAATAAAAAATGTTCTGCATAATAATTATAAAATAGAAAGGATTACCCCCATGCAAATTAACAACAACTCATCTTCTCAAAACTTCGGAATGGCTTTAAAGATTAAGCCGGAAGCAATGGAAAGTTTGAAAAAATCCTCAATGAACAAGTTAGAAGTTCTTGGTAAGATTGGTGAAGAGTTAAAGGATACTAAATTTTATAACCTTGAAGTCGGCAAAGATTTTGCTCCAAGAATTACATCTCCTTATGCAAATAAGTACGTAAAAAGTTTTGAAGTTGAAAACCCTGCAGTGAGAAAATCTGTTAGTGATTCTCCTGAGTTTTTGAATTTTAAGACTGTATGGGACGGAACAGAAGTAAGTGGTTTGAAAAAAGGTGATGCTTTTAATTCTTGTATTACTTATGAATCAAAAGAAGCAGCTCTAGATGCTTATAATAGAATCAATTCCAAAGAAACAACTTTAGAAAAAGCTGCAGAGTTGACAAAAGAATTGGATAAAGCTGAAATTAGAAAAGCAAATGTTACAGAAGCAGCCAAACAAACATCTCAAGCTGTTGAAGCTAAAGCAAATGACTTATTTTCAAAATTTGGAAGTTAATAAGCTGAATAACAGAATGACATAAATAAAAAGCGAAGTGGTTGAAGAGCCACTTCGCTTTTTTATTAAGAAACAACTTAACGCAAATGTCATCTTGAACTTGTTTCAGAATCTCAAGCCATAGCATTTGGTTAGAGATTCTTCGGGTAATTTGTTAAATAATCATACTAATTCAACGGTTTATCCCTCAGAATGACGTAACCGTAAAGAACTTATTTCCTTCTTCCCCTATTTCCTTTTCCCTTAAAAAAGTTAATAAAACTTCTATTTTAATTGAAATAAAACATGTTTATGGGATAATTATAATGAGGCTAAATATAAAATAGCGATGTACATATAAATAAAAAAAGGAAAAGAAAAATGGCAAGATTAACTCCATTGGAAAAAATTAGAAACATTGGTATTGCAGCCCACATCGATGCCGGTAAAACAACTACTACAGAACGTATTTTGTTCTACACTGGTAAAACTCACAAAATCGGTGAAACTCACGATGGTGCTGCTGTTACTGACTTTATGGAACAAGAAAAAGAACGTGGTATTACAATCCAATCTGCTGCTGTTACAGCATCTTGGAAAGGTCACCAAATCAACATCATTGATACCCCTGGACACGTTGACTTCACAATCGAAGTTGAACGTTCTCTTCGTGTATTAGACGGTGTTGTAGCTGTATTCTGTGCAGTTGGTGGTGTTCAATCTCAATCTGAAACTGTTTGGAGACAAGCTAACCGTTACGAAGTTCCTCGTATGGTTTTCGTTAACAAAATGGATAGAACTGGTGCTGATTTCTACAGAGTTGTAGACCAAATCAAAACTAGATTAGGTGCTAATGCTGTTCCTATTCAATTACCAATCGGTTCTGAAGATAAATTCACAGGTTTAATCGACCTTATGACTATGAAAGCTGAAATCTATACTAACGATTTAGGTACAGATATTAAGGAAGAAGAAATTCCTGCTGATATGCTTGAAAAAGCTAAAGAATATCACGATGCTATGGTAGAAGCTATTGCATCTGAAGATGACGCTTTAATGGAAAAATATTTCGAAGATCCAGATTCAATCTCAATCGACGAATTAAAAGCTGTATTAAGAAAAGCAGTTTGCGAAAACAAAATCGTTCCTGTAACTTGCGGTACAGCATTCAAAAATAAAGGTGTTCAATTGTTATTGAACGCAATTGTTGATTATATGCCATCACCTCTTGATGTAAAAGCTATCGAAGGTGAATTAGAAGACGGTACTAAGACTGAAAGACATTCTTCAGATTCAGAACCATTCTCAGCTTTGGCATTCAAAGTTATGACAGACCCATTCGTTGGTCGTTTAACATTCTTAAGAGTTTACTCTGGTAAAATCACTGCTGGTTCTTACGTTCTAAACGCAACTAACGGTAAAAAAGAACGTATTGCCAGATTGGTTAGAATGTATGCTGACCAAAGAATCGAAGAATCAGAAGTTTACGCAGGTGATATCTGTGCAGCAGTTGGTTTGAAAGATACAACAACAGGTGATACATTGTGTGATGAAAAAGCTCCAATTATCTTAGAAAGAATGACTTTCCCTGAACCTGTAATTTCAGTTGCTATTGAACCTAAAACAAAAGCTGACCAAGATAAAATGGGTATCGCTCTTCAAAAACTTGCTGAAGAAGATCCATCATTCAGAGTTAAATCTGATGAAGAAACAGGTCAAACAATCATCTCTGGTATGGGTGAACTTCACTTAGATATCATCGTTGACCGTATGATGAGAGAATTCAAAGTTGAAGCTAACATCGGTAAACCACAAGTTGCTTACCGTGAAACTATCAGAGGAAATGCTGATCAAGACTCTAAATTTATCCGTCAATCAGGTGGTAAAGGTCAATATGGTCACGTTAAAGTTAGAATTTCTCCAGCAGAAGAAAATGCAGGATTCGTATTTGAAAACAAAATCGTTGGTGGTGCTATCCCTAGAGAATACATCGAACCAGCTAGAAAAGGTATGGAAGAAGCTCTTGAAGGCGGTATCTTAGCAGGTTATCCAATGATTGACGTTAAAGTTGAACTTTATGATGGATCTTACCACGAAGTCGATTCATCAGAAATGGCATTCAAAATTGCTGGTTCAATGGCTATCAAAGATGGTTGCCGCAAAGCTCAACCTTGCATCTTGGAACCAATGATGAAAGTTGAAATCGAAATTCCTGATGAATTCACTGGTACAATCATCGGTGATATTTCTAGAAGACGTGGTAGAGTTGAAGGTCAAGAACCTCAAGGTAACACAGGAAACGTTATCGTAAGAGCTCTTGTTCCATTGGCTAACATGTTCGGTTATGCTACAGACTTGAGATCTAACACTCAAGGTCGTGGTACATTCTCTATGGAATTCCATAACTACGAACAAGTTCCTAGAAATATTGAAGAAGAAATTATTTCTAAATCTGGTAAATAGGTTAAAAATAATTTATAAGAATTCAAAAGACACAGATTTTATAATCTGTGTCTTTTGTTTGTAATTTACTATTTAGTTTTGGTTTTTACTTGCTGCCAGTACCTCCATAAGCAAATTCATTTTTAATATTTGTTTGTAATAATTTTTGCCAAGTGTTTTCATAACTTGAAACTTCATTCAATTGTGTTTCTAGATTTTCTTTTTGAAGTTCAAGTTCAGATTCCCAAGAATTTATGCTTGCCATCTCGAAT
>JBNMKP010000207.1:0-3396 GCA_050874405.1 bacterium | reverse complement strand
ATAGTTAACAATCTCTGATTAGGGAGGGATAGGGTGGGTAACATTTTACTTTTGCTACGAGTGACTCTGTCTCACAAAACAATCCAGTGGATTGTTTTGTGAGAGGTAAGGTGCCGTATGACTGTGGGGAAAAAAGGAGTGAAAAAGTACAACATGTCCACCCCTTGCGGGAGGACCGAAATCTTTGATTTCGAGGAGGGGGTATTAATAATTGTCACCCTGAATTTGATAACTATTCCCCCTCGCCCTTAGAATAAGGGAGAGGGTTGGGGTGAGGGTTTATTAATAATTCCAGTGTTCAAGATTACGACGTCACTCTGTGTAAGCTGTTTTATACTCTGCTCGGCTTGTTTCCTCGTAATGACATGTAAAAATAAAAAAATCATGTCATTGTGAGGAACATTTACTCCCAAATGTGAACCTTTCTCTACGAAGTGACGTAACAATCCACAACACGGGGATAATTAATTATTCGGTCGTTTACACTTCCTTAGTATGACGTATTATTAATAACTGTGACTAGGGAATGCTTTTAGTAAAGAACTTATTGCCTTAATGCCCTAGTGCTTTAAAAAACAATGATAAAATCACAACCTTTACAGATTTCAAAAAAAATGGTATAATATATTCACCTAGCCAATTGAAATCCATAAAAAATATTGTTCCTTTGCAAGAAAGGACGTATTAAATATGGGAAAGAAAACAAAATATCCAGAATATACTAATGGTTCAATTTCTGTAAATGGAAGACAAGTTGCTTCGACTGTTAAAGATAAAAATAATAATGTAATTAGTAGCAACTACAATATGAGCGATGCAGAGCAAAAAACATATAATGCAGTGCAGCAGGGCTTGTACAATTCTTTAGGAAATCTTTTTTCAATCAGTGATAATCAACGCAACGAATGGAGCAACCAACTTAATGCTATGCGCAACCAAGGTATTAGTGAAATTAATAATACTTATACCCCGATGGAAACTAATTTGAAAAACGATATAGCTTCAAGATTTGGAAATTTCGATAACTCAATATTTCTAGATAATCTTAATACTATTACTGACAAAAAATCAAAAGCTATTGCGGATTTGAGCGATAATTTATTGTCTAAGCAAAATGAATTATATTCTGATGAATTGAAAAACAGAATTAATACGATTACTCTTTTGAATAATTTAAATTCTGTTATGAATGCCAATATTCTAAACTATACAAATGCTGCTGCATCAAATTCTAGTGCCGGCAATAATTATAATAGTAATTGGTATAATTCGTCTAATAAAAGTTCTTCACCTTGGTGGGGTTCAATGGCGACTTCCGCAGTAGATACATTTTTATCTTTCTTGTCTTAGAGAGATTTATATAATAATTTTCTCTTGAAAAATAGAGAGGTGCTATGAACCATAAAATCCCATGGGAGCACCAATTTGGTAAACCTTACCCTATATGGTGAGGGGCTTTAAGCTTGTCCAAACGTAGATTAAAGGCCTGATTAAAATTTTATAATTGTTAAGACATGTTACATAATTTTAGAAAATCTGCAATTATCTAAATCGTATATACTTTATATATATACAAGTACAAAAACAAGAGGGCTTTAAGATGGGCATCTACGGATTTGGTAAAGCATTTAATATCAGATATGCACAAAATCAGTACCGACCAACGATGAGAATGGGCGGAGGACCAAGAGGACCAATTTTTGGTAATCACTCTTACACTGAAACTACGAACATCACCATCAAAAATGGTCCTAGCGGATTTTGGGGCTTTATGTCCGGATTATTCGGCGGCTTGTTTGGTGGCGGAATGTCAGGTATGTTCGGCGGCAACATGTTTGGCGGTGGCTTCGGAATGAACATGGGTGGTTTCAGCCCATTCGGAGCTATCAATACTGCTATGGCTCAACCTACAGGTCAAGCAAAAAGTGGTGACAGATTGGCAGACTTGCAAAAAATGTATCCGGATTGGAACATCACATCTGACGGAAACGGTAAGTATGATGCGGTTAACAAAGACCAAACAGTACATCATAGCGGTAATTTTGACGAAATGTGCAATAAATTGTTAAAAGAAAAACAAGGAACAACAGATCCAAAACCAAAAACAGAAGGTGGCGATCCTGATACAACCAAGGTAAATGATGATGGAAAATCTAGAAAAACTATAAATGATGACGATGGCAACGGTGCTGGCAAAACTGTAAATAATGACGGCAATGGTTCACAAGGCGTAGCTACACATCATTCAAGTAGATCAACAGGTTCTAAAAAATCAACTGGTACAGGTAGTAGTAAATCACCTGAGGATTGGTACAGAGCTCAAAAGGATAATGATACTCATTTAAGAGGTATTGACCCTAAAAATGTTGAAAAATCTGCAGCTCAAAAAGGTCATTCCGCTGTAAGAGAAATTGTAACTCAACAATTACTAAACTCTAAAATCAAGAATGGCTTAACAGCAGCCCAAATGAATGAATTAACAGAAATTGTAAGAAAGAAAAACCCAAGTGTTTTCAATGAAGATGGTTCATTCAAAAAAGATTCAAAAGGCGCAGTTGCATTAAATAAACTTGATATACCAAGCCAAGCATGGATTAATAAAAATATCTTGCACAAAGCAGAAAACTATAACAGTGCAAATAAAACAGCAGCTAAAACTCCTCTTAAAGGTGGTAAATATACAACGCACACTCAAGCAGAAGTAAATGAAGCAGCCAGATTTAATGGAAGAGTAACATACCAAAAAGGCATCTACTACAATGAAACTAAAAAAGAACACTTCAAAGTTGTAAATGGAAAATATCAATCCCTACCAAATGTAAAACAAGTAAATGCTAATAGTTGGATTAATAAAGCTGGTAAAACTATTATGGGCAAGCCAGGTGATCCTCAACCAGCTAAACACACAACAACTGCATCTAATACAAAACGAACCCCAAATTACACAGCTAATGATTACGCCCGTTATCCAGCTGGTTAATACAGAAATCATATTTGAATATAAATTTTTAAATCAAACAAATGATAAATTAAAGAAACGTAAAAATACTTCCGAAATTCTTGAAAAAGAAGAAAGGAAGTATTTTTTATGGCAAAAATTATTGAAAACGAAAGAAGAATCGTCAAATTATCTGTAGATGATGTACTTAATATTGTTCGGGAATATCAACGACTAACCCGCAAAAGTTGTTGTTACGACCATACCAGAGAAATTCTTGCTCAAAACAATTTCTATATTCCCGAGGACGTATGACCAATAGCGCCCGATTTTCTAAATTTTGAACACGGAATACAATATCCCAGTGCTCAGGATTACGACGTCGCTTCGTATTGTAATTTGTGCATTGAGGGTAATAATTCTCCTTGTAATGACGATTTTTTATGAGATTCTTCGGT
>JBNMKP010000206.1:0-3398 GCA_050874405.1 bacterium | reverse complement strand
GGTTTAGAAGTTGCTTTGAATGTGTTACCTGCGCCATCATTTTCTTCTAAGTATTGTTTTGCATTTTCAAAATCAGCATCAAAACCATATTGGTTTTTGATATCTTCTTTTACGTTTGGAATATCTTCAATCAAAGATAATTCATAAACAGATTGAGCATTATCTGTTACAGGACCATAAGAGTCAACGGCAATTGTAACAGGACCCATTCCTAAGAATCCGAATGCAACCAAACCAAATGCAAATACTGATGAATAAATCATTACATCAGCAGGAATATGAATACTTGCAAAATATGCAAGACCCATTAATAATACGATTACTGCACCAATCCAGAAACCAGAGAAGTTACCTGAAACAATACCGGAAAGGATTGTTAAAGAAGCTCCACCTTCACGAGATGCTGTAACAACTTCTTCTGTGTGAAGAGCTTTTGGAGAAGTGAAGATTTTTGTAAATTCAGGAATCAATGCTGCACCTAAAGTACCACAAGAAATGATTGCTGATAAGATTAACCATAAATTGCCGCCCATAGGAGCTAATAACCAGTGGCTTACGCCAAAAGTCATAACGATTGATAAAATTGAAGCTAACCAAACAAGGTTTGTTAATGGTTTTTCAAAATCAAATTTAGCAGTTGCTTTTGCATAGAATTTATCAATTACATTGTTAATCCAGTAAGCAACAACCGAAGTCACAATCATTAAATATCTCATAACGAAAATCCAAGTTAATAATTGAACTTGATATTCAGGTTTAACACCTAACAAGATGAATGAAACAAGAGCAACACCAGTTACACCGTAAGTTTCAAAACCATCAGCTGTAGGTCCGATAGAATCACCTGCGTTATCACCAGTACAGTCAGCGATTACACCAGGGTTTCTAGGGTCGTCTTCTTTGATACCGAATTGAATTTTCATCAAGTCAGAACCGATATCTGCGATTTTTGTGAAGATACCGCCAGCAACACGAAGAGCAGAAGCACCTAAGGATTCACCGACTGCAAAACCGATGAAGCAAGCACCTGCCAAATGTCCTGGAACGAATAATAAAATTGTTAACATCAAAATCAATTCAACAGATACAAGACAAACACCGATTGACATACCTGCTTTTAAAGGAATATTTAAAATATTTAAAGGATTTCCTTTTAATGATGCGAATGCAGTTCTAGCGTTAGCTAAGGTGTTCATTCTGATACCGAACCAAGCAACTGCATAAGAACCTAAAATACCGATAACTGACCAAGCTAAGATAATTGCAACGTCAGCGATAGGCATTTTTTGTAGATATCCGAAGTAAAATGCGATACATAAACCGATTAATACTTCTAAGCAGAATAAAAATTTACCTTGTTGTACAAGATAAGTTTTACAAGTTTCAAAAATAGTGTTTCCAACATCAGCCATAGCTGAGTGAACTTCTAGCTTTTTGACTCTCATAAATTCAATGAAACCGAAAATCAATCCAACAAAGGATACTGCCATACCAATTACTAACAAATTGAAGTAGAAAGGATTAGCAGCTTTGATACTCGGGACCACTAAATCAGCTTCACTTGCTAATGCAGGTGAAATCCCAAGGAGCATAACGACAAACAATGCCATTAATGCCATTGGTGAAGTAAACTTTTTAATCATATTTCTCTCCTTTTTCCAAAGTTTGTTCACTTTCCTATTATATATGATAAATATAATTTTAACAATTTTTTTTACGTTTTTTATTTACTTATTTTGTTCAATTTGATATCATAATTTTATGATGTCTTTTTTGAGAAAAATATGGGTTGTTTTATTTGCATTTATGATATTTGGAATGCTTACATGGGTTCCAGTAGATAAGTATCAAAAATCTTATATGAACAAATTGCATCAAGAAAAAGCAAAACCCCAAAAACGTGTTGATGATGCTTATAAATATGTTGAAAAAGTTGAAGAAGGTGCAATTGATACAGCTCCTCAAAAAACTGTTCGAGTTGGGCCTAAAAAACATATTAGACAGGGGAGAAAGCCTTTCTTTGTAAGAGATAGAAAAAATCCTAATATTTTATATCCTTATAAAGATTAATAAATATATGCACTCTCATTTAGTCTGATTTCAAAGCTACTTCCTGTAGGAATGGATACGTTTCCGCCTTTTGCAAAAATACTTGTGATTGGGGAAATTGCTGTATTTACTGTATATCCTGCTACACCTACAATTGTTGGAATTGGCGAAATAATGATTCCTATTGGGTTATTGGCAAGTTTTGTGGAAGTTTTCCTCGCTCTTTGGTAGAAAGCTTCTCCTTTATCGACTTGTTTGCCTGCATTTGCCCAATATTGTCTTTGACCTTTTATATTATTTAGATAAATGTTTTTTGCATTTGCTTTTGTGATTTTTGCATTTACCGGATAAGTTTTGCCATTAAATGACATACTTGTAATTTTTATAACAACAAGTCCGCCGTTTCCTGTTGCTTGAGGTTTATGAACATTGGTAATTGTTCCTTTGAAAACAGTTCCTGTTGGGATTGTAATATTTTTTTTATAAACGGGAGCTGTTGTTGTGAATGATACTGTTGAACCAATACTTAACCAGTTATTAATTTTTTGATTTGATTTTGTTTCAAAAGTTGTCCATCGAAAAATTTTTGTCGCAGCTTTTTTATCAGTAGGGGTAATTTGAGGTCTTACTTCTGTAGTGTATGTTGGAGTTACCTTTGGAATTGAAGTCGTTTGTTGTGTAGTTGTAGTTGTATTATTTATTGGTGTTGTTTTGTTTTGTGAGTTGTCGATTTTTGGTAACGGTGGTAATACTGTATTTTCAAGTTTTGAGGAGTCATATTTTTTCCTGATTTCTTCATCTACGGACATATCAAGTTCTAGCGCTAAGGCAGTATTTACCACTAGTTGCATTGTTATAATTGATAATAAAATTTTAAAAAATGTCTTTTTCATATTATTTTGTACTATATTTTCCTGAAATAAAAATCATTCCGAGGTAAAAGATTATAATAGCAATTGGAAAGAAGAACAGGCAAATAAATGAAATTGCAAAAAGTACAATAGTAAGCCAAATTGCAAGGTTAAAGTTGCCTGCAATATCCCAAATTCTTTTGGCATAATTTATAAAATGTAAGTAAAGAATTGGGATTCCAAACACAATTGAAAATATTACGACAAGTGTTAGAAGTGCATTAGGACTTTTTAGTAAAAAGTAAAAAATATAGTATATAGCAATTGCAATAACTTGGAGTGCAAAAATGATGATTGAATTTGTGAAAAATTTAAGTCTTCCTATTGGCATATCAAGTTTTCTCATACTTGTGTTTTTATCATCAATACTAATATTTTCTTTCTCTTCGTCCATAAATACTCCTAATTTTGTAATTTGATTTTAGCATTATTTGAAAT
>JBNMKP010000205.1:0-3407 GCA_050874405.1 bacterium | reverse complement strand
GCTAAAATTCTCCGCACACAATTCTTGAAAACCTATTCAACAATTGCGCAAACAATAAAACTTATGGAAAATGATGATGTTTCTACAGACTTAATGAATTATGCCAACGGAACTAGGCACACCACACTTGCCAAATATATGACAAATACAACAATTTGTTCAGGGCACACAGAAAATACAAATAAAAAGCCCGATGGTTGTTATACTTACAAAATGAATAATACGAGTGAAAGCTACAAATTTTTAACTGAAAAAAGCAGTAGAATTCATGACGGGAATTTCAACGATGGTCAACTAATGCTTCCAACAGGAGCCTTAGTGTTTTTTGACGATTGTCCTAAAGGGGAAGGGTTCAAAGGTTGTAGAATTTATGTAGATATAAATGGACTAAAGCAACCAAACCAAATGGGATATGATTTCTTTGCTTTTGAAGTCCTTGATGGAACTCTCTATCCTGTGGGAGGTCCAAAAACCAGCTATTTACAACAAAATGATTGCAATTTTGATGAATCCGGACAAAAAGGTTTTACTTGTGCGCAAAAGGCAATGAGTGATAGTGATTATTTCAAAAAAGTTGTTCATAAAATTAAGTAAATTTGCATTTTTAATCCATTCTTAATAAGATAAACTTATGAATAGCTTTTTACATATACAAATGGATTACTTACTTTTGTTGCAAAATTTTAGACAGTGGTCTGGGGGAATGTTTGATTCGTTTTTTACCCACATTACGATGGGTGGAGAATACGAATTTGGAATATTATTTACAGCCCTTATCTACTGGGTAATTAACAAAAACTATGGAATATTTATGGTTTGGAACTTGTTTTTCGGGCTCTTGGCTAACCAATTTTTGAAAGTCACAGCATGTATTTACAGACCATGGATTTTAGATAGCAGAATTCACCCTGTAGAAATTGCAATGCAAAAGGCTGGTGGCTATTCATTCCCAAGTGGTCATACAGCTATTGCAACAGGCACAATGGGAGCTTTAGCTAAAAAGGTTTGGAAAAATAAAAAATGGCTTGCTATTTTTCTAATTGTAATGACTTTACTTGTCGCTTTTTCAAGAAATTATCTTGGAGTCCATACTCCGCAAGATGTTATTGTTTCACTGATTATTGGAACAGGTTTTATATTTTTAACAAGCAAAATCATAAACTGGACTCAACAAGGCAAAAATAGGGATTTAATTGTTTGGGGAATTATTATCCTCTTATGTGCAATTTTGATTATCTATACAGAATTAAAAAATTATCCGATTGATTACGTAAATAATAAAATTCTTGTTGACCCAATGAAAATGAAATACGAATCATTCCCGAAAGGTGGGTTTATTGCAGGCGCATTCACCGGACTTTTGCTAGAAAAAAGATTTATCAATTTCGAAATTCCAAAAACAATTTTTGCAAAAATAATATTCTATTTGATTGGCGGAAGCATATTGCTTTATCTTATTCATATATCTGGAGCTGTTGTAGTCAAGAATCTAAATAATTACTCTTATTGGGGAAGATTTACAAACTGCTTTATCGTAACATTATTCCTGACAGCAATTTATCCGGCAATAATCAAATGTTTCTATCTAATAAAAAAATAGGTCTTCCAATGACAATTAAAATCATAATTCTTATTCTAATATTACTTATTCTAGCAATTGATAGCTTACTCATTGAGCCCAATATGCTTAGAGTAAAAAAATACACACTATCTGATGCCAATTTAAAAGGAATAAAAATTGTATTTGTTAGTGATTTTCATATCACACCAAACGGTCAAAAGAAATTTGATAAGCTGATAGATAAAATAAATAACGAAAACCCAGATATTGTATTATCGACCGGAGATTTTGTTGGCGGATACAAAGAGAATGAAACGATGCCAATAGAAGAAATTGCTAAAAATCTTACAAAAATCAAATCAAAACACGGAATTATTACAGTTTTAGGAAATCATGACTGGGATACAGATGGAATTAAAATAACAAAAACTTTAGAAGCAAACGACATCTCAGTATTAGCAAATTCTAGTAAAAAGATTGATATCTGTGGCAAAGAAATATATATTGCAGGAGTAGAGGATTTAAAAACTAAAAATCCTGATATTGATAAAGCTTTAATAGGAACAAATCAGCCAACGATTCTCCTAACTCACTCTCCAGATGTTTTTCCAAATGTTCCACAGGAGGTAAACTTAACACTTGCAGGACATTTACATGGTGGACAGATTCGTTTGCCATTTTGGGGAGCAATTACAGTTCCTTCAAAATATGGAAACAGATACACAACTGGGAAAATTTTAGAAGACAACAAAACAATGATAGTCACAAATGGAATTGGAATGAGCATTCTCCCAATTCGATTCAATTGCCCACCTGAAATTGTTGTAATTACTTTTGAATAAATTACTTTTTAAACTTTGTTGCGTCTAAATATTTAATAACTTTTGCAGGATTACCAACAACAATAGCATTATCAGGAACATCTTTTGTTACTACAGAACCGGCCCCAACAATTGCATTTTCGCCGATTGTAACCCCTGGAAGAATTGTAACATTCACTCCAAGCCAAGCATTTTTCTTTATATGAACAGGTTTGCAAGTAATAATATCTCTTTCGTAAAAATCGTGATTGTTAGTTGCTATTGTGCAGTTTAGAGAAATTCGGGTATCGTCTTCAATTGTAAGCCCGCCTGCTGACATACATTGAAAATTATTCATAATAACGACATTTTTACCAATTTTTACTTTGTCAGCAAGAATTAAAAACATAGGAGGTCGAATTACAGTATTTTCGCCTAGTGTATGGTTAAATAGTTCTGAAATCAGTTCCTTGCATTCAGGAGATGTCGGCATTGTATGATTTATTTTGAAACACAATTCAGCAGAACGATTTGCCTCATCTATCCTAGCTTGACTTTGGTGTCTAACATCAATACGAACTTCTTCCATTTTATCCTCCTTTTGTTAATATCATTATAAATCAAAAGATTTTCTAACGTCATTAAAAGTTATACATAAAAGAAAACTTGGGTTCGAACTCCCTTCAAGCATACTAAAAAAGAGCCCTTACGGACTCTTTTTAAATGGAGGAGAAGGTGGGATTCGAACCCACGGAACGCTCGCACGTTCGACGGTTTTCAAGACCGCTCCGATCAACCGCTCTGGCACTTCTCCAAACGATTGTTTGTATACTTATTGTAGCAATTAAATATCTAATGTCAAGGACTTATTTATAAATTAGTCGTATGATTTTATAATGTTTGCGAAATGCTATTATAATTATATGGGAAACAATACATACTTTCGAAAAACTTCTACTGTAAAACTCGTTTGTTTATCAATAATCTCTTGCGGAATTTATTGGTATGTTTGGTTGTGGAAGTTAATCACTGATATCAACAAACTT
>JBNMKP010000204.1:0-3468 GCA_050874405.1 bacterium | reverse complement strand
TATCATATCATATCATATCATATCATATAGCGCATTACAACTGGCTTTTGGCGATTATAAGGCTAAATTCATACTTCTTAATATTACACAGAAGCCATGGTCTGTTCTTTAACAATATTTCGTTTAACTTTTCTTGTTGCTGTTCTTGGGAATGGTTCTTTTCGAACAACAATATTTACCGGACGTTTGTATGGCGCAAGTTGAACAGACAAATTCTTAACCTCGTGAACAATGAAACTTTGTAGTTCATCATCATTTGTATATTTTGCCAAAATTTCATCAGTCGGAACAATTACTGTCATAATTTCTTCTGTTCCGTCTTTTGCACCGGTTGTTCTTTTTGCACCAAAGACACAAACTTCTGCAAAGTTATCATCTTGTTCTAAAACTGTTTCAACTTCTTCTGGAAATACTTTTTTACCACCTGAAAGTACAATCATATTCTTAATTCTACCTGTAATATAAAGTCTTCCATCATGGTCAAACTCACCAATATCCCCAGTATGTAACCAACCGTCAGGCTCTAGAACTTCTGCGGTTTTCTCAGGGTTGTTATAATATCCTTTCATAACAGATGGACCTTTTACCATAAGTTCGCCTGTTTCTGGGTCAATTTTAGCATCATAAGAATCCAAAACAGGACCAACTGACATCAATTTTCTATCATCTCCTCTATCAACAGAAATAATAGGGCTGGTTTCAGATAAACCATAACATTGGAAAACTTTTATACCAATTCTTTCAAAGAATTCTCCGACAGTAGGGTCTAATGGTGCACCACCAGTGATAAATCCATAGAAATTACCACCGAATTTTGCAAGAATACTTCTGAATAATTGACGTTTGATATCATAATCTGTAATATATTCAGCTGCGGCATAACTTCTTTCAAACAACAACTTTTCTTCATTCGGAAGAAGTCTGATATCTGCTTCAATTGTATTCTTCAACAATTTCAAAAATGCAGGAACAACAATCATGAAATCAATCTTCTTTTCTCTCATATCACCTAAAACATCTTTCGGTTTCAAGCTTTGAGGATAAAAAATTGAAGAACCTCTATTTAAAAATGTTGAAAAGCCAACAGTCAATTCAAACAAATGATTCATAGGAAGAATTGATAAAAGGTTAACATTTTCGTGTGGCAAAATTTCTGGCAAAATTTTTGACATTTCAAGAACTTGAGTTGTCATATTACCAAAAGTTGTTTGTACACCTTTCGGAGCACCTGTTGTACCTGAAGTATAAATAATTAGGGCGGTATCTCTTAATGATCTATGACGCCATTTGCATTCTCTACCTGTTGGAAGGGTATATAAGCTAGGGAATTCAGAAGCATAACGAGGTTCGTCCATAATAACAATATGCTTGATACTTGAAATTCTTTTTTGTAGCTCTAAACCTTTTTCTAAATTAGCCTGTGAAACAGCCAAAACTGACGGTTGACAGCTTGAAAGAATTGATTCCAATTCATAAATAGTTAATTTGTTGTCTAAAGGTACTGTAACCATGCCTGATATTACGGCTGCAAATAAGCAAGCACCCATTTCTGGCATAGATTCGGATAATATAGCAAGTTTTTCACCTTTCTGCATCTGCAAATCTGTAATCAAATAACTTGCAAATTGCTTTGTCAAAAGACCTAAACCCTTATAAGTAAGTTCTTTCCAACCATATTTATTACGTTTACCAAGAGCTATTCTCTCACCATATAATTTTGTATTTTGCTCCAATAGTGATAAAACATTCTCTTTCATATATATTATTCCCCCATACCCTTAAACATTTTTCAAAAAAAATTATAGCACAAATTGACTAAATCGCAATATATTGAGCTTTGAGTAAACAAACCTCAGTTCCAATCTTTGAATCCGTAATCAAATGTGTTGAAGTTAAATTTTCTCTATCCATTTTAACCGCAGATAAAACATCATCGCCATATTTAACTTCGTGTTTAAAATAGATATCTAAAGACTTCAACTTGTGACTTGCACGAAAATCAAAATCCAAAGCTTCCATTGCCCACGTGATATAAACAGTATTATTTACATGCCCGTTCATATCCAAATCATCATATCGAACATGAAACATCTTTTCATTATCAGGTTCTGTAATAGGACGAATTTTTTGCAAAGACAAATCATCTTCACGTTTTTCAAATGGAATAAAATCAGGACTATTTTGCAAAATATTTGCAATTGATTTTGATTTCAAATCTACCAAAAACCAAGATGTCACAGCTCTCAAAAGTCGTTTATCCAATTTCAAATCATAAACTTCAAAATCACGATAAGTAGTCATTCGATTAACACCACGACACTCGGTCAAAACTTTCACAGCTTCAACACCAACCGGATAATCATCAAATTCTATTCTATATCTGATTAAAAACCAACCTAAACCTTGCTCTAACAATGAATCACAAGACAAATTCCCATCGATTCTATTTATTGATTTAGCCGCCAAATCTTGCATGAAATTTAAAAGTGCCGCAGGTTTAACCATTTGGCACCTGTCAATTTCAGACATAGAAACATTATAATTTCCAGACAAAACATATTTATTATTTTCATCAAACTTAATCATAACAAATCTTTCGTCCTATTTTGAGATTGGTTCAACAGAATACTGTTCTTTAAATGTTTCTAATGTTTTTGCAAAATCATCATTATTTGTATCTTTTAATTTATTTTTCAATACGTGTTTTGGAATTGATGCGTTAACTGATTGAATAATATTTGTCGCAATATTAGAACAATGGTCAGAAATACGTTCTAAATCATTCAAAATTTCAGCATACACAAAACCACGTTTGATATGGATTTTTTCCTTTTTAACACGTCTGATATGATTTTTCTTTGCAGTATAAGCAATATCATCAACAACCTGTTCTAACGGTTCAACATGATATGCATTATTCACATTATGTTCAACAAATGCATTAACAGTAACATCAAACACTTCTTTAACCGCATTAACAACATGTTTCAATTCTTCAACCGTTTCAGGTGATAGTTTCCATTCTTTTCTATGCATTTTATCTGCCAAATTCAAAATATGAATAGCATGGTCTGCAATTTTTTCAAAATCTGAAATTGACAAAATCAATTGAGAAATCTTGTTACTATCTTCATCTGATAACTCTTTACCTGACAACTTTTGTAAGAAAGATTCCAAAGTATCCTGATATTTATCAATAAGGACTTCGTTTTTATTGATAACCTCAGCAACTTTTGGATTATACTGTTTCAACATTCTAACAGCCATAACCAAAGTATCTCTTGTGATTTTAGCCATTGTACCTGTTGTTTTATAGCATTGATTAATTGCAATAGACGGAGTAAGAAGTAATCTTTCGTCCAAAATAACTTCTTTTTCATCTTTTTTATCTTTAACCAAAATATAAGCAAGTTTTTCCATTTGTTTTGCAAATGGGAATAACAAAACCGTAGTTGCAATATTAAATAT
>JBNMKP010000203.1:0-3472 GCA_050874405.1 bacterium | reverse complement strand
TTTCAGGGCTTCTTCTGCTGTTGCAACTGACATTATAGAAATAGGACCCATTGAACGTAGAACTTTTCTATCGAAATGTTTTGGAGTTTCAAAACCCTCTACTGTTGCAACAAGACGAGTGTTTAGTTTGTCAAATCTATCAAGTTCTTCCCAATATCTTACGCAGTTTTTGTACTCTTTTAATCTGTTAAAGGCAGAATCAACGGTAGAACCTAAAGGGGAGGCTAAAGCCATTCCTGTAATAACTACTCTACGTGTCATATTAAAAGTCCTCCATTTACAGAAATAACTTGCCCCGTGATATAACCTGCATCTTCGCTCATCAGATATTTAACAAGACTTGCAACTTCTTCCGGTTTTCCAATTCTTTTTAATGGGATTTGTTTAATAATTTCTTCCGGAATTTCTTCTGTCATATCAGAATCTATTATCCCTGGGGCAATACAGTTTACTGTAATTTTTCTTTTTGCAAGTTCTCTTGCAAGAGCTTTTGTTGCTCCGATAATACCTGCTTTGGAAGCACTATAATTTACTTGTCCTCTATTGCCTGTTAAACCGGAAATCGAAGACATTGTGATAATTCTGCCCTTTCTATTTTGAATCATGGGCAAAGTTAAAGGTTTTAGGACATTGTAAAAACCACCAAGATTTGTATTGAGAACATCGTCCCATTCAAAATCTTCCATAGCAGGGAATGGATTGTCTTTAGCTATCCCTGCATTTAATACTATGCCATAGTATATTCCGTTTTGTTCTATATCGTTAAGAAGTATTTTTTCGGTTTCTTTTCGATTTTTTATATCAAATGCAAGAGCTCTACATTTTACATCATAATTTTCGATTTCTTTTTTTAAATTTTCAAGTCGAGTTACATCATGTGAGCAATGCAAAACGATATCATATCCTGCTTTTGCAAGAGTTATTGCTGTTGCTTTTCCTATTCCTCTGCTTGAACCTGTTATTAAAACTGTTTTACTCATTTTTATTTAAGAACTCCTGTACATTATCTGTTTGATAAACATTTATTGTTGCACTGGCAATTTCTTCCCCATGCATATCATACATTATACAGTCAAAAACAACGATTTGATTATCTGTAAATATTTCGTTAACTTTTATTTTGTAGTTTTCTCCGTTTTTAAAAACATCAAGTGCATTATTAAAAAGTCTTGAACCAAGCAAAAAACCGAGTTTTGGAGGTTTGCAATTATTTCTAAAATAGGCATAACAACCAATTGTTTGTGCCATAAATTCTATTCCGACAAGTGAAGAAATTCCGTTTTTTGATTTATCAAAAAATAATTTATCTTCTGTGATTTTCACAATTGCAGTCAGTGTCTTCTGTGTTAAATCGTAATTTAAGATGTCATCAATCAAAATCATTGGAGGGTTGTGTGGTGATATTTTTGACAAATCATAGTTACTCATTTTTAGGTTCTCCTAAAATTATTACTGCATTTGTTCCGCCAAATCCGAAAGCTGTACATAAACAATGCGAGATTTTTTCGGCATTGTAATTTTTGTTGACAAGTTTAATTTTTGGCAAAGTTTTATCATAATTCCCGTCGTAGATATGCGGATAAATTATCGGATTTTTAGTTTGGATTAGTTTGCAACAAAGTGCGGTTTCAATAGACGAAGCAGCCCCCAGACAGTGACCTGTTAAAGGTTTTGTTGAACTGCAAAGTGTTTGGTCTTTAAATATTGAATAAATTGCATTTGCTTCCATAATTTCATTCGAAATCGTTCCTGTTCCGTGTAGATTTATGTAATCAATATCTTGTGGAGAAATTTGAGCCTTTGTTAGGGCTTGATTGATTGCGTTGATTACTTCTTTTGCTTTTGGATCAGGACATGTTGCGTGGTAAACATCTGTAGTTTCACCAATTGAACAGATTTCAATGCTATTTCCGGTTTTCTCTTTTTCTAAAATAAAAACGGCTGCACCCTCTCCGATATTTATTCCTGAACGGTTTTGGCTGAATGGATTTGTTGGATTAGGGGAAAGAATTTCTAAAGAATGAAAACCAAATAACGGAAGTTTTGCAATTGAATCCACTCCAATAACAATTGTTGCTTCTGCAATATTTGAATTTAGGATTTGGTTTGCAATTGAAAAAGCTTTTATACCTGAGGAGCAAGCAGTTGAAACTGTTGTTGCAAAATTATTTAAGCCTAAATAATCCTTTGCAAATTCTGATGGATTTCCTATTTCAAAATGTTTTGGGTTTTGACTTTTTTCAAACTCTTCAACCCCTGTATTAGTTGTAGCGCAAACGATTGCGATGTTATCTTTTCCATACCTAGAAATTAGTTCTGCAAAATCTTTTTTCATTAGTTCAAAACATGCAAGAACTAATCTGTTGCATCTTGTGTTGTAATCCGGTTTAGTAATTTCAGGTAGTGTATGTGAAACTTTTCCAATTCTAATTTTGGTGTTTTTGATTATATCAGATGTTTGAGTAAATTTTGAAATATCTCCACGACAAGCATTTTGGTAGATTTCTTCCATACCATAACCAAGATTACATATTGTGTTATATGCTGTTATGAAAATTCCCATAATTGATAAATTTATTATATAATAACATTATGCCGATTGAAAAAATATTTATCAAAAATTTTGCATATTGTAATGCTGTAGATGAAATTATCAAAAAAATTCCGATGATGATGAGGCGAAAACTCTCAACTGTTGATAAGCTTGCAATGTCTGTTATTTTGAAAGTTTATGAAGACAATAATGTTGATGAATTTATTTTTTCTTCTCAATATGGCGAATTTGAAAGGCTTTTTTCTCTAATTGAGCAATATAATAATGAAAATGAAGTTTCTCCGATTGCATTTTCGGCTTCTGTGCATAATTATTTAGCCGGTGTTTTATCTTTGTTGAGAAATCTGACCGGTTCATATTATGCGGTTTCATCTGGCAAAAATAGTTTGTCTTTTGGATTGGTGCAAGCAATAGTTTCGGAAAAAAATAATATCTTGTATTGTTTTTCGGATAGTTTTGAAGAGAAAAAAGCTGTTGCCATTTTGATTTCTAAAACACCTGTTGCAAATTCAATAGAATGCAAGTTTGAAAAAGAAATCAATTTAATACAAAGTGATGAATATTTTTCATTTATAGATTTTCTTGAAAAAAGAACAAATAAAATTATTACACCTGTTGGAATTTTGTCTAGGATTGATGTGTGATGATTAAAATAATTCGTTCCTTTTTGGTTTTATTGAGCTTTTTTATTTTCGGAATTGGTGCTGTAATCTTGAATTTTACACTGTTTCCGCTTGCGAAATTCTTTATAAAAGATAAGAATTTGTTATATTTTTACTCTGATGTTATTCACTCAACTTGGGCTTGGTTTGTCAAGTTGATGATTTCGTTTGGAATAATGAATTTGAATATTGAAGATTTGGCGAAAATAAAACAAATAAAAAACAAAGTTATTGTCTCAACTCACCCGAGTTTTAT
>JBNMKP010000202.1:0-3489 GCA_050874405.1 bacterium | reverse complement strand
GGGGTAAGTATGAACGAATTATTTTCCCGTTAGGAATTTTATTTATTATTGTTTTGTCTTTTATAATGAATGATAGTAAAGTCGCACTGATTTCTTCGATTTGTGGGGTTAGTTATTCTATCTTGGCAGGGAAAGGCAAAATATCATGCTATTTTTTCGGTCTTGCAGGAACTGCTTGTTATAGTTATATTTCATTTAAAAATGCGTTGTATGGGAATTTAGCATTGTATGTTTTGTATTATTTCCCAATGCAAGTTCTTGGTATTTTCAAGTGGAAAGAGCATCTGAAAGATGATGTTCAAGAGATAGTTAAGACTTGCTTAACTCAAAAAGAGAAAATTATTTATTTGATTTGTTCAATTCTCTTTTCTATTGCCTTTTATTTTGTGTTATTAGCTTTCAATGACCAAAGCCCGGTTATTGATTCTTTAACTTCTGTATTATCTGTAATTGGTTTGATTTTGACGGTCAAGCGCTGTATTGAACAGTGGTATGTTTGGTTCATTGTAAACGGATTGTCTGTTGTAATGTGGATTAAAGCCTACGCAAATGGTTCAAATTGTTTTGCTACGATTTTGATGTGGGGAGCATATTTCTTCTTGTCAATTTATTTCTTGTGGACTTGGAAAAAAGAATTAAAAATTACTGAGAAATAAATTTTATATTAATAATAATTACAAACTCTTGAATTGTTTTTATGAAGTAATATATTAAAAGAAGAATTGTGTTATCATAATAACAAAGCTTAGGAAGAATTTATGACAACAGAGAAAGCGAATACCCCAGTCAATCCATTTATTGTTGCGATATCAGTTTTATTGCCGTCATTTTTGGCGTTAGCTGCATCGTCAGCGACAAACGTTTGCCAACCAAATATTGCAGGATATTATGGAGCGACTCAGTATGAAGCAAATACCGTAATTACTTGTTATATTATTTCTGGAGGTTTGATGCTTCCTGTTACTGGGTATTTGGTGCAAGTAATTGGTAAAAAACTGTTGTTCTTTTATAGTATATGGATTTTTTCTTTGGGTTGTTTGTTATGTATTTTAGCTCCGAATTTGCAAGCTCTGATTGGCGCTCGTGTTGTTCAGGGTGTTGGAAGTGGCTGTATTTTACCATTATGCCAAGCAATATTGCTTGATGTTTTCCCGAGAGAACAACGAGGGGTTGCAATGAGTTTGTTTGGTGTCGCAGCAATGTTTTCTCCGCTTGCCGGTCCTTTTATGGGCGGTTATTTAACGGATAATTACTCTTGGCAATGGGTGTTTATAATAAATATTCCTTTGTGTATATTGTCGTTTTTGTTGGTTAAATTGTTTGTTCCGGACGATAAGCCTCCAAAAACTGCAAAGAAGAAAAAGTTTGATATTGTTGGATATATTTCAATTGTTGTTGCTATGGCTTGTATGCAAATTGTATTGGATAGAGGGCAACAGTATAACTGGTTTGATACTCCGTGGATTTGTTATTTGACCGGAATATGTATATTTTCTTTCATATTTTTCTATGTGTGGGAATTGGAGTACGATAATCCGGTAATTGATATTCGGGTATTTAAGGATAGAAACTTTTTGTTTGGAACGACTATCAGTTCGTTAATTAACGTAATGTTATATTCAACATTGTTACTTGTACCAATGTTTGTTCAGAGCTTGTTAGGTTATAGCCCTTCAATGTCCGGTTTGACAATGTTTCCACGTGCGATTGTTTGTTTCGTTGGGTTGTTGACTGTTGGTGCTATTTCTAAATATATAGAACCGAGAATTTTGACCGCAACTGGTTTTATAATAATGGGAATTTCTATTTTGATGTTAACAAGCATGAATACGACATCATCAATGTCTAGTGTAATTTTACCGAACTTGTTACTTTGTGCAGGTGTTCCAATTGCATTTGTTCCTATTACGGCTTTGTCTTTTAGAACCATGCCTCCATCAAAGAACGCAGATGCTGCTGCATTACACGCATTGTTCAAAAACTTGATTACTGCTATTTCTACTGCAATGTCTGCAACATTTATTGCAAGGGTTTCTCAAGTTCACCAAAATTATTTGGTAGGAGATTTGGCATATCATAATGCAATGTTTAGATATAAACTTTTAGTATTTACGAACAAATTTTTGATTCATTATCCGCATGTAGTTGCAGTGAGAAAGGCTAATGGTTTTTTGTATAAACAGTTGTTGCAACAGGCAAGATTGGCATCTTTTTATGATGTATTTGCATTGCTTGCGATGATGTGTATTGTGATTATTCCGTTGTTGTTATTCTTAAAAATTAAAAGAATGCCAAAAGCAAGAAAAAAATAATAAAATATTTGTTGCGAAAAATCTTTTTGATGTAGAATATTTTATGTGTCGGTATGTAATACTCTGCCGAGTGAAAAGTTGACTAAATGTCAAATTTTCACGAGAGGAGGTAGCTTTTCGGCAAAAAGGATTTTTTGCCGAAAAGCTGCCAAGCTAGATACCACAAAATAATTGAATAGTATAAGTGTCGGGATGTAGCGCAGCTTGGTAGCGCACTTCGTTCGGGACGAAGGGGTCGCAGGTTCAAATCC
This sequence comes from bacterium, assembly GCA_050874405.1. Classification (GTDB taxonomy): domain Bacteria; phylum Cyanobacteriota; class Vampirovibrionia; order Gastranaerophilales; family Gastranaerophilaceae; genus Zag111. Next base: position 926 of record JBNMKP010000202.1, on the reverse strand, counting down.
TGTCATCCCGACCATTTAAACTAAAGGCTTTCAGAGATTTACTGAAAGCCTTTTTTAATACCATTATGTAATTATTATGTAATAGAACATTTGTTCGTTAAAACTCGCTTATATTATTTCTTGTTCTTTTGTGTGGCTTTAAAATCTATATATTTAATAAAATCCATAATTTCAGCAACTTGGTTTTTATCATAACCGTACCTTGCAATATCCATAGCCAAATCAGTTTTGTTAGTTTTACAAAAATTTATATCAGTAGATATTTTATCTGGTAGTATCAATGCTCTAAATACTTCATTAAAATCTATTTCTAAAGCCAATCCTAATCTTATTAATGTTTCAACTCTTGGCATACTGCGAGCCTTTTCTAAGTCGTTAATTACAGCTAGACTTACTCTTGAACGTTCATTTAATTCTCTTACAGATAATCCTTTATCTTTTCTTATTGTAGATATAAAAACGGCCAAATTTTTTAAAACACATGCTTCTAAAGAATCAGTTATTTCTGAAACTATTCGTAAATGATTTGGGTCTTTTACATTGTTAAATTGCTTAGTTAAATACTCTAAGGATTTGATTTCAGCCATACATCCCTTCCCTCCTTTAATAATTATATCATTTGAATAACTTACGTCAAGCCGAACACGTACGTTACTCGAAACTATCAAAAATACGAACACGTACGTAGAGTTGACAAAAATAAAATAATATGATACAATATAACGTACAGGTACGCAAAAAGGAGGCAATATGCAAATAATTAGTACATTAGAAGCATCAAAAATACTAAAATTGGATGTTCGAACATTGCAAAAACTAGCCAAGGGAGGAAAATTCCCTGCTGAAGTATGTGGAAGAGTAGGAAGAAAATATTTATTTAATGCGGATGCTCTCTTGGCATATATTTTTTCTCCAACGGTAGAAAG
>JBNMKP010000201.1:0-3496 GCA_050874405.1 bacterium | reverse complement strand
GGAGCAAAAACTCTTCACGATAGATTCAAAGCTGAGAAATTTATGGCTTATTTTCAAGCTTATTCAAACACATATAAACCGGTAAATGAACTTGAAAAAATCTATAAATCATCTTTGACTCACCCTGATATTGTCGGCTTGTCAGTTGGAACAAGACCAGATTGTGTTGATGATGATAAACTCAATCTAATTTCGGATATCTCAAAAGATTATTACACATGGATTGAGTACGGATTGCAGTCAATTCACGATAAAACACTAAAAAGAATTAACCGTGGTCACGACTATGATTGCTTTTTAAGAGCTTACGAAAAAACAAAAGAAAAAGGAATTAATGTTTGCGTTCACGTGATTTTTGGACTATGGGAAACCAAAGAAGAGATACTTCAAACAGCACAAGAATTGGCAAGACTCGGAGTTGACGGGGTTAAAATTCACATGCTTTGTGCTCTCAAAGACACAAAACTTGCTAAACTTTATGAAGCTAAAGAAATTGATTTTATGTCAGAAGAAGAATATGTGAATTTAGTTTGTGATTTTCTTGAAATTTTACCTCCGCAAACAACAATTCACAGACTTGCAGGAAACGGATTAAAGAAGAATTTGATAGCCCCAAGATGGCTTGGAGCAAAGCTTGATTGCCTTAATAAAATTGACCGAGAATTTATCAGAAGAAATTCATATCAAGGTTCAAAAAACACTTTACAAACGAATTCAAATGTGAAATAATAAAGGTGTTACAATGTAACATTTTGTTAATGGTAGTCTAGTGTGTTAGCAAAAAAAAATTTTCACCGTTATTATACGAGCAGGAAAATTCATTTTGCAAATTATGGAGAATTAATTATGTTAACAATTCAGCCTACAAGCATTACACATAGTGCAAAACCAATGGCATTCAGAGGGGATTTTGATGAAGCAGCTTATAATAACAGAAAAGATTATTATGCTCATCAAAAAGAAGAATGCGATGAAATTTTAGAAAACCAATATGTCCCTAAAACAATGAAAACAGGAGTAAAAGTTTGTAAAGCTATCTCTGAGGGTGTTTTATCAGGTTGGGCTGTTGCATGGGCAGCTTTAAAGGTTTCTAAATTTGGTAAAGCGTCGGCTATCAAAATTAGCAATAATAAATTTTTGAATAAAGGAATTGATGCTCTTGCACCAATGAAAGAAGGAATTGTTAAAACTGCAAAAAATATTAAAGATAAAATTGTTGAATCTAAAGTAGCAAATGCTATAAAAGCTAAAGCAGAACAAATTATAAAAATGTCAGATGAAGATTTGGCAAAATATAAACTTGGAAGATTTGCTCTTAGACACGAAAAAGCTTACCACAAGATAACTCCCGGTATTTCAGAAATTGCAAGTGCAGTAAAAGAAAAAGTTTCTGATACCGCAAAAGCAATTACTTATGATAAAACTGCAAAAGCTACAGCTTACACACTTGGTGTTGGTTCAGGTATAGCAAGTGCTTATAATTCAGCAAGACAAGATTTTGCACCTGCTAATGAAGGAGTTGATGAAGAATGGCAATGATTGACTCCATAAATGGTTTTGCAGGTGGCTCAACTATCACTAAAGAGCAAAAAGATAAAACTCAAAAAACAGCAACCGCTTTAGGTGGTACAGCCGGACTTGCAACAACAGCTAGTAAATACGCAAGCAGAAGAGGTTTGGCAGGTGGAGAATCAACCCTTCAACAAATGATGCGTGCAACTACAGAAGCAGCTAAAATTACCGGTGAGGGCGCAAAACAAGCTTCCGGTTTTATCGGTAGATTTAAAGTTAACGCAAAAATATTTGCTCAAGATGCTTTGAAATATGCTGAAAGACTTCAAAATAACAAAGTGCTTGGTCCAATTGTTAAAAGCCCGATTTTGAAAAAAGCAGCTGGCGGATTTGGTACAGTGATGGCATTTTTCGTACTTTTGACAGAGGGTACTAAAGCTGCTGAAAACGGAACTCTTGCAGTTGATGATTTCAAAAATAGAATTGAGAAATTTAAAATTTCAGCGTAAATAGTTTATATAAATTGAGAAAATACAAAAATCGTGCTAAACTTCTGTTATGCACGATTTTTTAGTTAAAGAATTATCAAATACAAATATTGAACAAGAATTAATTAACATCGGTTTTGACAAGACTTATACTCATGTTGCAAAAGATAAATTTGAGTATAAGAATTTTAAAATATTTAACTTAACTCCGGCACAGGCAAACATAATAAAACAAACGGCAATTTCTGTTGGAGCGGATTGTGGCACACATAGAGAAGTTATTACAGGCAAAATTGAGAATTCAAACTGTATATTAGGCGGAAGCCTTTCTCAAATAAAAAAAATTTCAGAAAAACTTCAAAGACAACCTTTTGGGCTAAAAATTTTAGGACAAATTTTAGAAGAAAAAACAGAGATTAAAACTCCAGAAAAGACACAAATAATGGGAGTTTTGAATGTCACAACAAATTCTTTTTCGGACGGAGGAGAATTTTATGACTTTGACAAATCAATTGAACACTTAAAACAACTGATAGATGATGGCGCAGATATCATTGACATTGGAGCAGAATCAACAAAACCTTATTCATCACCTGTTTCAAGTGACGACCAATTAAAAAAACTTGAACCGATTTTAAATTACATCAAAGCACATAATATTAAAACGCCAATTAGTATTGATACAAGAAATTCCGTTGTTGCCAAAAGATGCATTGAGCTTGGCGCAAATATTATAAATGATGTTTCAGGATTTGATTTTGATAATGGTATGGTAAATGTTTTAGCTCAAAATCCGAATACAAAAATTGTAATTCAACACTCCAAAGGTACACCGGAAACGATGCAAAACAACCCGACATATTCAAACCTTATGGACGAAATTTATACAAATTTGAAAAACAAAGTTGATTTTGCAATCAAAAATGGAATAAAAATTGAAAATATTATAATTGACCCTGGGATTGGCTTTGGCAAAACAAAAGAGGACAATTTCGAAATTCTCAAACGATGGAAAGAGTTGAAAACAATTGGTTGTCCTGTTCTTATTGGACTATCTAGAAAAAGTCTACTTGATATGGCTAAAGCAACAAACGAGGAAAAAGATATCTACACACTTGCACTAGACTCTATCCTTATGAACGAAAATATTGATATAATAAGAGTTCATAATGTAAAAATGCACAAAAAATTATCCTCTATACTCAATTAACAACCAACCGGACAATTAAATTTTTCATAAATTTTATAATAATAAATTTATGAGTTTTGGTAAATTTTTGTTTTGGGCAATAATATTCGTACTTGCATTGATTGGAATTGCAAACTATCTAAATCATACTTATATAAAAGCGGAATTCAACAAAATGGATCCTATTCCAAGTAAAATGGGAGTGTATTACAAAGGCTACAAACTGGGGTCAACAAGCAGATTAAGGATTTCAAAAGACTTTAAAAAGACGTATTTGTACATAACCCTCAACCAAAGAGGGCTTCAT
>JBNMKP010000200.1:0-3562 GCA_050874405.1 bacterium | reverse complement strand
ATAATATCTGTAAACATTGCGTGGATTGTGCCACAACCGTCATACCCAAGTCTTTTATGAATTTCTGAAAATAGAACTTTTGGTGTGTAACCTAAATCTGCCTCTATTAAAATAACGTCAGAATTTTCAATTGCATATTTTTTTACTGCAAAAGTCTTTCCGACTCCGGCAACGCCACAACAAACACCAATTTCATTTTCAACGTGGCAGACTTTTGCAATATTGAAAACATCTTCAGCAATACTTGTTTCTATAAAATCAATGTTGATTCTGCCTTCACGCAATTTTTCGATGTCGATAAAATGCAAAACTGCATCTTCTATCTTTTTGACGTTTCCTTTGTAATTGCCATTTATCCATAAATGTAGTGCTGTTGGAGAAATATTCATTGCTTTTGCAGTATAAGCGTATGTATATTTCTTTTCTTTCATAAGTTTATTTAAATCTTCAATTAAACTCATAACTTCTCCTATATAGCCTTTCTCTCTAAATCTCTACGCTTTTCAGCTTCTGTAAGATATAGTTTTTTCTTTGGCTGAATTGGGGTAACATATTTTGACGGAATAGAATTTTTATTCTTTTCCTCTTTTACAACCTTATCCATTTTTGTATTAGAAATTTTAGATACTGTTACATTTGATTTGAAATCAACTTTATCAAGGCTGTTGATAAGATTTTCAATAATATCCTCATTTGACGGATTATATTTTGTCTTGATATATGATTTTAAAATTTTCTTTTCTTTATTTTTTATTGCAACTTGTTTTTGGTATTCAGATTTTTCAATGTCTGTATTTGCCAAGAATGATGCAGGCTGATTGGCATTTGCTTTACCTAAATATTCATCTGTTTGGGCATCAAATACCCAAGCTTCCTGATAAGCGTTTATATCTCTTCTGATATAGACTTTGCGACCTTTTTCGGTAATCATCCATTCAGCCCAATAAGAAATTTGTAATTGAGAATCAAAAATGCCGTTTCGCTTGATAGTGACGTTGTTTGTTGTTCTCATACAGAATAGCTTTAATGCATCTTTGCTGATTACTTTCTTCTTCGTAAATTCTTCAGCCCATAATTCATCTGGACATTTACCCTGCAAGACTTTGCCTTTTGAGGGTCTTTTGTTTAGATATTCTTCAATAAATCTATCAAATAAAATTTTGAAATCATCAAACTGCATAATTTGTTCATTTTTGATTTCGTTCTTTAGTTTTTCAGGTCTTTCAGTTATTTTGCCTCCACGATACCCAACAAAACCCTTTGAAAGAAATTCTTTTATTTTCAAAAAATCTCTTTCTACAGGTTTCGTTTGGGCATTGTAGGGAAGTGCAAAATGTATGTTGATACCGAGGTTCTGAATTAAAGAACCACCATTATTTTTGTGTTTAACTTTAATAACTCTAGTTCTACCACCTGCAAAATCTTTGCAACGATAGTCTTTACCGTTATCTAGATAAACATCTTCAGGTATTCCAAAGTTTAAAACACCGTAATAAAATGCTTGAAAAATATGGTCAGAATTTGGAGAATCAGCGTGTAAAAACCAACCTAACCATTTAGAAGTTTTTACATCCCTGAATACTGTAACCCAAGGAAAACAAACCGTTCCATTAAAAGAAACTGCAACGTCTATTTGTGCATGGTCTGATACCCAACAAACTCCGGCATTTAATTCTGAATAATCTCTTGAAACATAGTTTGCATATTTTTTATTCCAAGAAGCATCTCCATGTCTTGCCATAAAAATTGCTTGTTCTGGAACTTCAGCTCTTAATCTTCTGATAAAAGTTTTGCTAGTTGGGAAATTACTAACGCAGTCAAATCCTTGCTGTTTTGCAAATCCAAATGTTATGCTCCAAGCTGTTTCGACAGAAGGAGCACCTTCTCTTAAATAAATACTTTTAAAATATTCAAAACATTCATCATTAACAACACTCAACCCTTTTCTATGACTGCCATAATTAGACAATAATGCTGTTATTCCTCCTTGATTATATTTTTTTAATGCAATAGAAAGCGAAGTGTAACATGTATGTTTATCAGGATATTTTTGCGACCAATCTGCAAGAAAATCTATTTTTTCTTGATAAGTCATCTCTTCTGTTAATCTAAATAATTCCAAATATTTTTCAGCTTTAGCTTTCATCCAGCTTGGAGCATTATTATATTTTTCTAAACTTTCTTCTTTGATTGTAACCGGAGTTTGAACAAGATAAGAATTATATTTTTCTACAAATTTTATAGGTAATGACGAAAGCAAAATATGATATATTTTCTTTCTTCCTGCAACTTCTGATTTTGTCTTGTATTCTCCGGATTTACATTTCCTTCTAACAGTTTCTCTTTTGTTATCAGTAAGCTCACAAACTTCTTCAAGAGAAAGCCAAATTTCATTATTCATCTTAATCTAGCTCCTCTTTTAAATAGACTTGGAATATTAGTTTGTAGCCATTCATCAAATTTTCTGCATTTTCTTTTTCCGGCAAGAATCATACTGATATATTGCTCCGAATATCCAAGGGTATTGGCTAATTCCCTTTGAGAAATACCAAACTGCATAAGCCCTATTTTGTAATTTGTTTTTTTAACTTTTTGCATCCTACCCTCGTTCCTCTTCATTTATTCTTTTATACTATGTAAAAACGTAGAGTTAGTCAATTTAAAATGAGAAATTGTGAAGAACTTAACAAGAAAATTTAGAGGTAAGATTTCAAAATCACCATGAAATAAGGAAGAAGAATTGATGATTTTATGAAGAATTATTAAGTAATAATGTAGAATAGAATTGAAAAATAGAAGAATTTGTGAAAAAATTATTCTACATAAAGGAGTAAATATCATGACACTACAAGAAAGATTGAGGACTTTAAGAGCACAAATAGGTTTATCTATTGAAAAAATGGCGAATGAATTAACTGAAAAAGGTTATAGTATTACCTTTAAAACAATTTCAGGATATGGAAATGCTTTTAGACAGCCTAGCGTACAATTTTTAACAGGTTTAACTAATGTTTATGATGCGAATCCAACTTGGTTATTAACAGGAGCTGGAGAAATATTTTTAAATAAAGAAAAAGAATATTCCATACCTAAAAATTTAAATTTTGAAGATATCGCATTTATTCCGCATGTAGATTTAAAGGTTTCTGCCGGATATGGTTCTATAATTGATGAAATTAATATGACTCATGATTTTATGGCATTTGCAAAAGAATGGATATTAAAAAATACACATGTTCCAACTGAATCTTTAGTGATATTTACTGTAAATGGAGATTCTATGGATTCTCCTACAAGCCAAATAAAAGACGGTGGTTTAATTTTGGTTGATAAAAGTATAACTGAATTCAAAAATGACGGAATATATGTTATTGCATTGGATGATGCACTTTATGTAAAAAGACTGCAAATCCTACCTGGAAGAAAACTAAAAGTTAAAAGTGATAATTTAAACTATGATCCATTTGAAGTATCAATTGATACTGACGATTTTCATATTGTTGGAAAAGTTATTTGGGCTGGTGGATTATTAGAATGCATTAAATAAATATTATATTATTTT
>JBNMKP010000199.1:0-3589 GCA_050874405.1 bacterium | reverse complement strand
TATGAGATTCTTCGCTTAACGCACTCGCATTAAACGGCTACGGCTCACTCCTTTATCCTTGAGCTCGTGCTACTCAGAATGACAATATAATAAACTCTGAACTGACTAGAAAATAAGTTGAGATGAAATCGAAACGTAATTTTCTGTTCCTACTCGGGGATTCAGAATCTCCTTAACATTTTCCCTCCCTGATTAGGGAGGGATAGGGTGGGTAACAGCTTTATTCCTTGTTCAAGATTAACGATATTGCTACTACGGTGCAAGGAGAGGAACAGCGATGCTTAATGATGTGTCATTTGTTTTAGGTTTTGTTGGATTAAGGTCGATTGTTTTTTGCAAATCTTCTATGAATTCATCTCTGTACAAAAATCCAAGGTGTGCACCATTATCTAGCAATACTACTTTTGAGCCTGAATATTGTTTTAATTTCTTTAATTGAGTTGTATTAGTCAAGTAATCGTTCAGGGAATGATAAATTTTGTAGTTATCATTATTCATTAGGTAGTCTGAAATCGAAGCAAGGCTTGATTCATAGGCTAAATCATCAACACTTTTATCTGTTTCTGAGAGTAGATATTTTTTTGCATAATCTTGATAATTCATATTATTAACCATTTGATAAATATCTGTTTTTGAGACTTTTGAAGTGTTTTCGATTGTGAAAATTAAATCCGAAAGTTTTTGATGCATTATAAAGCCGGTGATTAATTTGCCCTCTTCTTCTGAAAAAGGTAAATTATTAATATCAGAAGTTTTTTCTATCTCATCTTTTGTTTGGTAAAGTTTCAAAACTTTGGCTGCAGTCATTGCGACTTTTTGTTTCAAATCGTCTGGAGAATTGTTCCAATCTTCGGTGTTTTTGTCGATTTGTTTCATTGCATAAATTAGTTCTATCGGCGGACAAATTGATATGAATTTTGAATTCCCGAGGGTATTATTTTCGTATTCACTGGCTGCAACAAATAGAGTTGTTAAAGCTCCGAATGAAGTTCCGATAAACGTTTTGTCTTTGATTTTGCAGTTATATTTTTCTTCTAGTTTAGATAAAATTTTAGAAGTAATTTCTTTTAAAACTAAGGCATCTCGTTTGGGCAATCCTGGGTGGTAATTGTCAGGCATGCTTTTTACAAATTCCCATTGGAAATGGCTTCCTTGAATTATGACAGAATATCCTTTGTCGTAGAAAAGTTTGGCTAGTAATACGGAATGCGATGACATAATTCCTTCGCCAATTGATGGGTAAATAATTGCAACAGGTGAATTCTTATCTTTTTGCATTATGTACCGGAATTTGTAATTATCTTTCCCCTCTGTTAGTTGAATAGATGATGTTTTTATTCTGTTTGCGAAACTTCTGTTCCAGACAGATAGGTCATTCCACATTGAATCGTTTACGTGCGGCAAGTTGAATAAAGCTGTTCTCATTGAGTCTACAACGGGATTTTGCGGATTGAAGCCAAATAATAGCATGTCTGCGCTGAGTTTAAAATCTTCTGTACTGTAATCTTTTAGAATTTCATCAATATTTGCTCCTCCTTGCAAGATATCAGGTGTTACAATTTCTGATGATACAAGTGTTTGTACGAGTTGGTCTTGCGGAGTCGGGGCTTTTTTTAGTACAGGAGTTGGAAGTTTTGCGATTTTTGTATTTGAATTTTCTTGTACTGTTTCCATATTATCTTTATGTAAATCAGAGAACTTTAGGTCAATTCTATCCATATTGGCACATCTTATGTAGCTTTCCAGTCCGTAAATCTTTTTTGCAATGTCGTACGGGTCAGCATAAGTTGATTCTACCATTTTAATTATTGGCTGCATAAATGAGGTTTTGTTTACTGTTAGCCCTGCTTTTACGATGGCTAAAACCGGAGTTGCAATATAAGACCCGGGGTTAAGTGCTGTATCTAAGATTCTTCCCAATACCCCTCGCAGTGTGGTTGATGAAATTACAGGTAAAACCATATAAGGACCGGTTTTCATTTTGCAACCTGCTAAAGCTTGCTCCATATTTTCAGAGGATTGTTCTATGTGAAATAATTTTTTTGCGGGATCGTAAAGTCCTCCAAGTCCGATAATTGTATTTGTAAAAAATCGGATAGTTTCTTTTTTAGAGGTTTCAAAATCTCGTTGTAATAAACTGCTTACAAGTCGAATTGGGTATTCAATGTTGTTTGTGGCTGATTGTATTCTCTCAATTCCATATTCCGGAAGTAAAGATGACCACAATACATGGACAGGACGAATGGCGTATTTGTTTAAAAATAAATTAAAGTTGAATATTTTTCGGTTGAAATTTTCCCACTTGTCTTCTCCAACGTATTCATAGGCATAATCTGGGAATTTGTTACTTTCTTGAGCTAAAACTAAAAGGTTTTGTGTAAATAAACATATTAAAATCGAAAAAATAACAAAAAGTTTTTTGAAAAACATATTCCCCTCTTGTGATTATGAATTAGTCTGAACAAATTATTATTTTTTGCTGACAAATTTTAAACATTACTCAATCGGGGATAATTAGTTGTTACTTAGAATTTCATTCTAACAACTTTTTTAAAATATTCAGAATCTGTTGCTGCAAGTTGTGCACAACCCCAACCATTAAGGTTATTGTTTGATTGTCTATTGCAAGTTTTTGTTAAGTCTGTAAATGAAAAATATACGAAACCAGTATTTTTATATCCCCCAGGTACAATTTCACCATCAAGAAATTGGAAAATAAATACATCGTAACCAAAAATATTTGGTGGATTATTTATCCCGTTTAAATCAGCTGCAATGAAACAGTGATAGTCGTTACTGCCGCCATTGTATTGTTCAAATAATAATAGAGTCCCATCTTGTAATAACAATTGCCCCTCATCAAACAATCCTGCACTTCCGTCAAATGTTGTTCCAGAGAATGTTCGGTATTTCTTCTCTCCTCGATTAGAATATACATAACAATTTTCTTTATCAGATTTATTTGTGCAATCTGTTGCTCCTGTTAAATATTGTCCAAATGTTTTATAAAATGTTGCACTTGGGTAAGTAAATGGGTCTCCGGAATCTCCCTCAGCTTCCATGTCTTTGAACACTTGTTGAATTACAGAATAAGTTTTGAAAAATTTACTTCTCAATTGCTTTGCTTTGTAATCGTATATCAAGTTTGGAATTGTTAAGGCTGCAACAACTCCAATTATTCCTAGTGTGATTAATACTTCTGCTAGTGTAAATGCAGTTTTCTTATTTCTCATAAAAAATATATCTCCTAAATCCTTTTGTCATGAATAATATAAACATGAAATCTTCAAAATAGCAATGTTTAGTTGTGATGTTTTTTGTTATATCAACTTATATGGCAAAGAAAATGAGTAAAGTATTCCATAAAAAGTTTGGAAAACGTGTTAGGGAGCTTAGAAAAGAACGAGGAATGACTCAGGAACAATTAAGTTTAGAAATTCTTGCCGATAATTCATATATTGCAAATATTGAAAATGCTCATAGAGATATTCCGCTTTCGAGAATTAGATTAATTGCGAAAGCTTTAGGTGTTGAACCTTATGAGTTGTTGAAGTTTTAGAATACGGAGTGACGTTGTAATCTTGAATAC
>JBNMKP010000198.1:0-3594 GCA_050874405.1 bacterium | reverse complement strand
ACGTCACTCTGTATAGACTACACCACATTTTGCTCGGCTTGTTTCCTCGTAATGACAAAGTAATGCTCTAATATTATGTTATTTTTTGTTTGCAATCTAAATTATTAACTTTTGTAAAAAATCAATTGAAAATTCTAAAGATTATCATTAAAAAGTCCGATATAAAGGTTACAGTTACGAAAAATGAGGTAAAAACAATGGATTTTAGATTTGATGACAGCACATTACTTGAACACAAAAACAATAAAAACAACGAAACTAACAGCTATATGATTATATCCAAATCGCCTACAGTTGATGAAGCCGATTTGCAAAACGTAATTCAAATCATTGATGAATCCGGCGAAGAAGTAACTTGTACTTATGACAAATTCCTTGAAATCTTTGATGAACAAGGTTTAGAGGGTTTCATAATGTAATTAAATTTTGTATGAAAAAGATTAAAAAGTCTCTCACTTCTGAGAGGCTTTTTTATTGTTAATATTTTTCATATTATTGAATTTCTAACAAATTTTTATGCTAGTATAAAGCTATGAAAGATTTTACCCATTACACAGTAATGAAAAATGAAGCTGTAGATGCACTAAATTGCAAAGACGGTCTTGTTTATGTCGATTGCACCCTCGGTGGTGGAGGCCACAGCGAATTAATTTTACAAAGAATTTCACCTAACGGAAGATTAATTTCTTTTGACATAGATCAAGATGCAATTGATGCAGCTAGTGAAAGGTTAAAAGATTACAAAAACTTAACAATTGTAAAAGATTCTTATACAAATATTAAGCAAGTTTTAAAAAATCTCGGAATTGAAAAAATCACAGGCGGAATTCTATTTGACCTTGGAGCTTCATATCATCAACTAACAAAGCAAGAACGGGGATTTTCTTTCTCCAAAGAAGCACCTTTAGATATGCGTTTCAATATGGATTCAGACTTTTCAGCTTACGATGTTGTAAATGATTATTCTGAGGACGAATTGGTTAAAATCTTCTCTGAATATGGGGAAGAAAGGTTTTCTAAAAGAATTGCAAAGAAAATTGTTGAGCAAAGAAAGATTAAAAAACTTGAAACAACAACCGAGTTAGCAGACCTAATTGTAAATTGCACACCTAAAGTAAAAAGCCATATTCACCCAGCAACAAGGGTTTTCCAAGCTATTAGAATTGAAGTAAATCATGAGTTACAAAATGTTAAAAACACATTAAATGACGTATTGGATTTATTAGACTTTGGTGCTATAATCAGTGTAATAAGTTTTCATTCACTTGAGGACAGATTAGTAAAACAAACATTCAAATACTATTCAACTCGTTGCCATTGCGAAAGAAATCAAATGGTATGCAATTGTCCGCCTCCTGTAATTGAATTGGTCAACAAAAAACCAATAATGGCATCAGAAGAGGAAATAAAAGAAAATCCACCGTCAAGAAGTGCAAAACTAAGAATTGCAAGGTGTATAAGAAAGTAAAAGTTTATTGGTAGGTAGTTTAGGGAATGACATTAAATACAGCAAGAGTAACATTTGAAGAACAAGAATTATTATTCAAGAAGAGTGATTACATCGCAAATCCGATGAGAGAAGAATCTCCGGTTGTTGCAGGTTCTTTTTATCAAGCAAAGCCAATGACTATTCGTGAAATGGTTACTCGAAAAATTAACAAATCATTGTGCTGTTGTTTAATGCTAACAATCGCAATTACTTTTGTTAGTTATTATATTTCAATGAACTACGAAGCAAAATTAAACTCTCTTGATAACGAAATCGTAAGATTGAACGCTGAAAACCAAGATTTACAAGCAGAGTTAGACAAATACAAATCTTTCAACAATGTTGATAACAAAATTGGAGAATACAACTTACTTCAAAAAGCAGACAAAGTTATTGAAGTTACTGCAAGAAATGCGAAGAAAAGTGTTATCGCTCCGACCAAAACAGCTTCTAACAATTTTAGTTGGGCTTTAGGATATTAATTTATCTCTTACATTTTTGCCCACAAAATATCAAAACTTACCATAATTTATTATGGGATTTATACTTTTGTTTGAAAAATACCATACTAAAGTATGAATTTTTCTAATCCGGATTAAAGTTATTTATTTTTATGCCGTATATATAAACAGAAGGCATGTATTCAAAAAGGATAAATTATGGATAAAGAAGAGAAAAAGCAGGTTGGAGTTTCATTATTTGGACAATCAGACTACTTGGTAGGCGAAGATCCAATAGAGGAAATGTTTGCACTTAATCTTGGAGATTTTATTGCAGAAAATTTAATCTCTGAAGATTTAGCTAAAAAAATCAGCACTAAAGCTAATAAAAAAGAACGTCTTCAAAATCAATTGAAAGAATTGATTGATATTTATTCTTCAAAGAATACTCTTTGCGTTCTCAATTTTTCAACAAATGAAGAACAAGCTATTTATACTTCAATTTCAAAATCAATTGTTCAAATGCTTGAAGTTGAAAGTTGCAGAATATATTTAACAAAAGATGAAAAATTGACACTTGTAGGGAACTCAACAACAGAATCAAGTGAATGCAATGTTGGACTTGATGAACTTATGCATCAAGATATCATTCAAAAAGAAAATCTTACATACGTTCCGATGAGAAGTTCTGTTATGCCTGCAGGAGTTATTGAAATTAAATCTGAAAAAGAACTTGATGAAGATTATTTGGAGCTAGTAATAAGTATTGCAAACCTATTAGGCACAACTATTACATTGCAAAACGAAGTTGAACACACAAATCAATTGATTTCAGATAATGCGACATCAGAAATTGAATTAAAACAACAACGAGCAGAACTTACTGCATTGATTGGTGATTTATGTGATTATCAACAAAATTTTGTAGAATCACTTGCAAATGCTGTTGACAGAAAAGGTCAATACACAGTTTCTCATTCAAGAAATACAGCAAAACTTGCTCGTGGAATTTGCAAGAAATTAGGCTTGAATGAAAAAACAACTGATTTGATTTACTATGCAGGTTTATTGCAAAACATCGGGAAAATCACATTACCGGAAAAAATCTTTGCAACTAATGGGAAATTATCTCCTGACGAATTGCAAAAAATCAAAAACCATATCAATGTTGGTGTAAATTTACTTATGAATATAAACTTCTTATCAGAAGTTGTACCATATATTACATATCAATCAGAAAGAGTTGACGGCTCTGGAACACCGGAGGGATTGAAAGGCCAATCAATTCCGCTTGGTTCAAGAATCATTGCAGTAGCAGATGCTTATTCTGCAATGACTTCAGATAGACCTTTCAGAAAAGCAATGGATTCGGCAAAAGCCCTAGATATTATCTCATCAGAAACTGATTCAAAATGGGACAAAGACGTAGTCAATGCTCTTCAATCAGTAATCAAGGGGTAAACGTTAATTCAATAGGTTAGTAGCATTCCGTGTTATAGATTATGACGCAACACGGTATTGACAACTACAGATTCTGCTAGACTTATATTCCTCGTAATGACATATAAAAAAGCCATGTCATTGTGAGGAATATTTATCTCTAAGTGAGAAATTTTCTTTACGAAGTGACGTAACAATCTACTACACTGGGGAATGTCATATTTT
>JBNMKP010000197.1:0-3600 GCA_050874405.1 bacterium | reverse complement strand
TTCTAATAGAGTAGTGCAATCTACTGATTTTGTTGAACCATATATTTTTAATTGGGACGGAACAAAAGAAGGATTAAAAAAGAAAACTTGGGCATGTGTTAAAGGTTGTACAAATTGTGGTTATTGTACAAAAATGATTCAAATGAATGACTGGAAAATTCCAGATGATTACCCATGGTAACCTAAGCTTGAATGTCCAATTTCTTACCTTGATTTTTGTTTTTGAGAGCTTGCGCTTGCATTTTGATTTGTGATGCTTGATTTGCGACTTTATAATCCTGACCTGATGGGTCAGATGGAGCCATTGCAGCACGAATTACAGTATTTGCATGATCAATTGTTTGTTGTGGATTTTTCTTATTCAAAGTTGGCATTTGAATTGGAACATGACCAGATACAGGAATTCCCTCAGAATTTCTTTCAATAGAAATAGCACCCGCAAATTGTCCACCTGCAGATTTATGAGCCATTTCATGAGCATAAATATGGTTATAGTTTCTATTGATTAAATCTTGTTTTGCTAACGTATTTATCATACCCTACACACTCCTGCTATGATTGTAACAGAAGTATGTAAGTTTGTCAATATTTTTCCATTTCAAAGATTAACTAAATAATTTATCCAATCTTTGAGTAGCTTCGATTGTATTTTCTCTACTACCAAAAGATGTTAATCTGAAATAATGTTCACCGTTTTTACCAAAACCTGACCCTGGAGTACCTACTACTTGAGCATTTTCTAATAAATAATCGAAAAATTCCCAAGAAGTCATATTGTTTGGACATTTTAACCAAATATAAGGAGAATGTTTTCCTCCAATGTGCCAAATATTATGCTTTGCTAAAGTATCAGAAATAATTTTAGCATTTTCTTTGTAGTAATTAAGATTTTCTTGAATTTCTTTTTGTCCCTCTGGTGTAAATACAGCTTCTGCACCTTTTTGAACAATATAAGGAACACCATTAAACTTAGTTGTTTGACGTCTTAACCACATTTTATTTAATGACATTTCATCAAAAACCAATGTTTTAGGAACAACTGTATAACCGCATCTTGTACCGGTAAATCCTGCCATTTTTGAGAAAGAACAAAATTCTATAGCACAAGTTTTTGCACCCTCAATTTCATAAATACTTCTAGGAAGATTTTCATCTGTAATAAAACATTCATAAGCTGCATCAAAAAGAATAATTGAATTGTTTTCATTAGCATAATCAACCCATGCTTTTAATTGTTCTTTATTATAAACAGCACCAGTCGGGTTGTTTGGAGAACAAATATAAATAATATCTGCTTTAACGGATTGGTCTGGCAATGGTAAGAAGTTGTTTTCTGCATTTGCATCAATATAAACAATTTTTCTTCCTGCCATTGTATTCGTATCAACATAAACAGGATATACAGGATCTGGAACTAAAACTGTATTATCAACTGCAAACAAATCCAAAATGTTACCCAAATCAGATTTTGCGCCATCTGAAATAAATATTTCATCTAAATCCAAATTAACATTATGTCCTTGATAATATTTTTGAATACTAGATTTCAAAAAGTCATAACCTTGTTCCGGACCATATCCATGGAATGTTTCTTTTACACCCATTTCTTCAGAAGCAGATTTCAAAGCACTAACAACAACCTTACACAAAGGTAAAGTAACATCACCAATACCAAGTTTAATAACTTTTTTATCTGGATTTTTACTTGAAAATTCACTGACTTTTTTAGCTACTGTAGAAAACAAATAGCTGTCTGCAATGTTTTGATAATTTTTGTTTACGTTCATAAGTTCTCTCCGTATTTGCTTACTTTTATGGAAAGATTATAACATAAAAGAATAACCCTTGAAATTTATTGGATTAAAGTAAAAAATAACGACAATAATCCTGCAGTTTTTAAAATGGCTTTTAGTAAACCTATTTTTATTTCCTTATTGCCATGAACGGGTACAACAATTCTCGCCTCTTCATTCTGCTTAGTATAAACATGATGAGAACCGCTAATTCTATTTAATACCCAACCATTTTCTTCCAATATTTTACAGAGTTTTTTGCCTGAAATATTTTTCATAATGCAACTGAAATAACTTCATCTCCATTTTCAGGTAAATCTACAGAAAACCAAGCTAAAATAGCTTCCTTGATATTTTTCTCAACTTCATCAATTGTTTCACCTTGTGTAAAACAACCTTTTAAAGCAGGCACTTCTGCCCAATATCCATTATCTTCTTTGTGCAATACAACGTCAAATTTCATTAAATTAAACCTCATTTATAATTCTAACAAATTTTTAGGGGGATTTCAAGTTACGATAATTAATTCAATTGTTAAAATATATTTACTAAAGTTAATATTTAGTCAAAAAATATTTTTTTTTTCACTTAAATCTGATATAGTCATGAAAAGACTATGAATGTAGTATAATAATTTTCGAAAAAGGATAGTAATGGTAGAATACATACTGCACAATTCGCACGCTACTGAACAAGCTGCAAAACAAACCAGAAAAATGTACGTTTCCACTCCATATAACAGAGTTCAGGCTGTTGAAGAGAAATTAAAAAAGATTTTTAATGATGAATTAAATTCTGATGGGTCGATTTTATTGAGTTATAAACCGGAAGTTATCTCTAAATTAGCAAGATTTTTGTCCGGACACGTTACTCGTTCCGCATCTATCGGTATTGCAGGAGAAACAGCAAGTGGCAAATCTACTGTTACATTAGATATTATAGAAACAATTAATTCTTTCGCTACAGAATTTGAAATTAAAAATGCAATTACAAGAGTAAATACAGATGATTATTATTATGACCGTTCTGAGATGGTAAAAGCAGCAGGAAGTTTTGCAGAATTTGCAAAACATTATGATCTTGATGTTCCTCATGCTCTTGAATTGGAATTAATGAGTAAACATATTAAAGAATTATTGTCTGGCAAATCTGTTTATTTACCAAAATATGACATGTCAGGTACGGCAAAAAGATTTGATAATTATACATTGGCTAATCCTTCCAAAATAGTTATTTCGGAGGGATTGTTTACATTAACAGACAAAATCAAAGATGCTTTTGATTTCAAAATTTATGTTGATGTAGAAGAAAAAGTTCAAAAAGATAGATTTTATGTAAGAGCTGCCGAAAGAGATTTGGGTGATTCGGCTGATGGTATTTATAAAAATGCATCACAAAAAGCAGAAATCTATATTAGACCTTGTAAAAAAGATGCTGATATTGTCTTGTCTGGTGAAGCTGTAAGAGCAAGATACAAAGCATTTATGAACAAACTTATCTGCATTGTTCAACAAGAAAATTTTCAAAATAGAGAAATAATGTAGAACTTTTTAGCATTTATGACCTTAATTTTGGCGTTAATTTACTTTTTCAAAAAAGTAGATTGTGCTATAATAGATATGGAATTATGCGGGCATAGTTCAGTGGTAGAATGTCTCCTTCCCAAGGAGAAGATCGCGAGTTCGAGTCTCGTTGCCCGCTCCATTAAAAAAGAGCCGTTAAGGCTCTTTATTTGTATATTTGCGGGATATTGTTTATTTTTATTGTTTTGAGGTTATATCAGTGATTTTTCTAAATTGTGCCATTT
>JBNMKP010000196.1:0-3602 GCA_050874405.1 bacterium | reverse complement strand
GTGTTGGGATTGTCATAGCTGCAACGATTCCGATAATTCCAAGAGTAATTAAAACCTCTGCTAATGTGAAGGCAAGTTTCTTTTTAGGCAATAGGGCATTAAGGGAATAAGGTAATAAGTTCTTTATATTTTTATTGCCCTTTTTGTCATTTGTTATATAGTCATACTGAGGCTTTAGCCGAAGTATCTCATAACTTGGTATCGGGGTTCGGGGGCAAAGCCCCTGATGACTCGTTCCATTTGAATAAAATTCTTTTGAATATTCCCCAATTTCACCATTGTTGGTAGCAAAGCTACGTGCGTAGCACCTTTTTGCATCGAAATCAAAAAGAAAAAGTGAACAAAGAAAGTTATGCGATTTTTTGTTTTCGTTCAGAGTGACCTCAAGAGAATAAGGTAATAAGCCATTTTTATTTTTATTTCTATTCATTAACCCTCCTTTAATAATTTAATCTCTAGTTTATTTAATTTAAATTGTAGATGATTGGATATTTAAAGTAAAGATTATAAAATTAAACTATGGATAATGAAAGTTTGCTGAAAGTCTTTGGCTTAAATATAAAATTAGAAAGAATTAAACTTGGTTTGACGCAAGAAGAAGTTGCAGAAAATCTTGATTTTAGTTCTGTTTATATTTCTAATGTTGAAAGTGGAAAACACAAAGTTTCATTAATTAACGCATACAAGTTTGCAAAGTTTTACAAAAAATCCTTGGATTATTTACTAACCGAAAAAAGTTAAATTTCGTTAATATCTTTTCATATCAGACTTGACGCAATATCGTGTTTATTGTATATTTTCTTTGTCAGAAGTTAAAAGTTCGAATACGATTTCAAAATAGCTTTGAATAAGCTTGTGTTTTGGCGTATTCAAAAATATAAAAGATTTATTCAATCTTTAAAAATGTTTAAAACTAATTACAAGAAAGGTTAAAATCAATGGAAAACAAAGAAGAATTAAATGTTACTGAAGCTGCAACAGAAGAAGTTAAAGCTGAAGAAACTAAAGAAGCTGTTGCTTCTGAAGAAAAACCTGCTAGAAGAAGAGGTCGTGGCAGAAAACAAAAAATCGAAACTACTGAAGAAAAACCTCAATCAGAATGGACTGAAAGAGTTGTTCAAATTAGCCGTGTAACTAAGGTTGTTAAAGGTGGTAAAAAATTAAGCTTCCGTGCAATCGTTATCGTTGGTAACCAAAAAGGACAAGTTGGTGTTGGTTGTGCTAAAGCTTCTGAAGTTATTATCGCTATCCAAAAAGCTATCGCTGACGGTAGAAAAAATCTTGTTACAGTTCCTATTTTCAAAACAACTATTCCTCACCCAATCACAGGAAGATCTGGTGCTGGTGAAGTTATGTTAAGACCTGCTTCAGAAGGTACAGGAATTATCGCCGGTGGTGCTGTTCGTTCAGTATTGGAACTTGCTGGTATTGAAAATATTCTTTCAAAATCTTTAGGTTCTAAATCACCTCTTAATGCTGCTAATGCTACAATTGCTGCTTTGAGAACTTTAACTCCATTCAGTGATGTTGCTAAAAAACGTGGCTTATCAATGGCTGAATTTTTAAACTAGTTTGACGTAAAAACATTTAATTATAAGGAAATAAAATTATGACAGATAAGAAAGCAAATTCAATAAAAATTAAACTTGTTAGAAGTTTAATCGGAACTCCTGAAGCTCAACGCAAAGTTGTTAGAGGTTTAGGTTTAACTAAAAAAGACCAAGTTGTTGAACATTTTGAATCAGCAACAATCATGGGTATGGTTAACAAAGTATCTCACCTAGTGGAGATTGTTAAGTAGTTGCCATTAATAATATAATATTATACAGTACAAAGAAAGAGGAAATAAAATGTCAAATATAACATTAGAAGATTTAAGACCTGCAGAAGGTTCTACATCTAAATCTAAAAGAGTAGGTAGAGGTCGTTCATCTGGTCATGGTAAAACATCTTGCCGTGGTCATAACGGTGAAGGTCAAAGATCAGGTAACTCTGCTAAAAGAGGTTTTGAAGGTGGTCAAATGCCAGCTTACAGAAGATTGCCAAAATTGAAAGGCTTCCAAGTTTATTCTAAACTTAACTATGCTCAAATCAATGTTGGCAGACTTGATGATTTGGGTCTAAAAGAAATTTCTTTAGATTCATTGAAAGAAGTATTAACAATCCACCCATCTTGCGTTGGTTTAAGAGTTTTGGGTAACGGTGAAATCAAATCATCTGTTACAGTTAAAGCTTCTTATGTTACTCCATCTGCAAAAGAAAAAATTGAAGCTGCTGGCGGAAAGGTTGAGTTAGTATAATGGCACAGGGTGTTAAAATGCCAACAACTGATGATTTGATGTCAATGTGGAATGCATCAGGTTTGAAACAAAAGATTTTGTTCACATTCTTGATGATTGCTGTATGGAGATTTGGAGTTCAAATGCCTTTGTATGGTATTAACAACCAAGTTTTCTCTAACATTGCTCAAGGGAATAATATCATAGGTTTCTTAGATTTGTTCTCTGGTGGTGCGTTAGGTAAAGTTTCAATTTTGGCTTTGGGTATCGGACCGTTTATCACTTCATCAATCATTGTTCAACTTGTTTCTGTTGTTATTCCGTCTTTGGAAAAACTCCAAAAGGAAGAAGGCGAAGCAGGTAGAAGAAAATTATCACAGTACACAAGATTATTTACTGTTGTACTTGGTATTTTTCAATCATTTATTTTCATGTTGTACTTGCACCACTTACCTGGGGCTATAATGTCAACAGTTAGTCCTGTTGCATTTTATGCAAGTTCAGTATGTGTATTGACAGCAGGCGCTGTTCTTGTAATGTGGATTTCTGAATTGATTACTGAAAACGGAATTGGTAATGGTGGTTCACTAATTATCTTCTGCGGTATCTTATCAGGTATTCCGATTTATGCATCAAGAACAATGCAGCTTGTAAAATCAAGTTCTCAAATGCAAATTGGACTTATGGTTTTACTTGCTATCTTTTTCCTTGCAATGATTTTGATTGTAATTATGCAGGAAGCTGTTAGAAAAGTTATTATTGTAAATCCAAAAAGACAAATCGGTAACAAAGTTTACGGAGGTATGAATTCATTCATTCCGTTTAAACTTAACCCGGGGGGTGTAATGCCGATTATCTTCGCTATCGCTATTTTGTTGTTCCCATCAACAATTTTGGCTTTAGTCGGACAAGCAAACTTCAAATCAATGTCAGTTAAAAATTTTGTCATGACTTTGAATCAATATTTAAGCCCGAACGGAATTACATATTATCTTTTATATGTGGCATTGATTATTGCGTTGACATTCTTTTATGCATCAATTATGCCAAATATGCAGCCAAAAGATATTGCTGACAATCTAAAGAAATATGGTTCATCAATTCCTGGTATCAAACCTGGAAGACCGACAGCTGAAGCTTTAGATAAAATTTTATCTAAAACAACATTTATCGGTGCGTTGGGATTGGGTATCATTGCACTTGTTCCATCATTTGCAAGTTACGCAACTCACATTGAAACCCTTCAAGGTATCGGTGCTACATCTCTAATCATCATGGTTGGTGTTGCATTAGATTTGATTAACCAAGTAAGAACTCACTTGC